>JBCCGX010001098.1:0-3581 GCA_039029035.1 Acidobacteriota bacterium
ACCTCCGACAGGGCGCCGAAGAAGACCCAGAAGTGCTGATTGATCGCCCGACCATCGAGCACTTTGATGACCAGCTCGATGTTGTCCGGGCTGAACCAGTAGAAGGCGCCCGTATCGTCGGTCTGGGGTACCGCCTGGCCTTGGCCGGTCTCGCCGCTCACGGTCTCCCAAAACGTATCGAGGCGAAACCGGCCGCCGTTGAGACAGAGGACCGTGTCGCCTTCTTCGCACGGTCCGGGCGGGACCTGGCTGCAAAGGCTGGGTGTCTCGATCGCCGCGCGCGCCGGATCGAGGAAGGCACTGCTGACGATGGAATAGCCGTCCGCGTTGGGGTGGAACGCGTCGTCGTAGAAGTTGTCGAAGACGTTTGGCCGACTGACCAGGGCATTGAACGGGTCAGCGAACAAGCGCCCCTGTTCTTCGGCGTCTTCGCGCAGACTGGTCGCAATCAGGCCGGTCTTGCCATTGCTCTCGTCACGCCCCGCGCCGGGCCCACGCGGAACGACCGAAGCAATGATCGGCTGGATGCCGGCCTCCTCCGCCTTGCGCGCCATCTCCCCGATATTGAACACGGTCGACTCGTACCCCACGCCGACGGACACATCGTTGGTGCCCTCCATGATGAGGATCGCGTCACCACCGGTGGCCAGTGCGCTCTCGATGCGGGTGACCCCTTGGCTCGTGCGCTCGCCGCAAAGACCGAAGTTGGCCGTCTCGGTATCGAAGCCCACGTTGCGCAGCCGGCCACGTAGGCGCGGCGGATAGCCGCCCGAGCCGGTGACGAAACACTCCACGTCATCATCGCCTTGACCGAAGGTGTTGCTGTCACCGAATGCCAGCAGACGGAAGTCGGCGCCTTCGGCCGGCAGGGCAGCCAACATCAAAACGGCGAGAACGATGGAAGCGCGCTGAATCATGGTGCAGTCGGATCGCAGAAACGATCGGCCAGTGTCTCAGAGGAGACTCACTTTATCCCGCCATCTCGTACCCTGTCGAGAGCTGAGCGCTTCCAGGGATCTTCGGTCGACCCCGTGGGCTGCGCCGCAACTCAAACTCGCCTTAGCCATACGGCCGACCAACGATCTCAGTTTTGCAAGGCTCTGCGTCATTGGGAGCGGCGTTCAGCTCAAACACGTTCGCTGCGTGCTCGCTCCACGGGGTCTCCCTCCCACCTAGAGAGCGCTTTTCGCGACGGGATCGAGCTCGAACCCGCTTCAGCCATACGGCCTTCCAACGACCTCAGTTTGCAAGGCTTTGTGCCATCTGGAGCGGCATGCAGCTCAAACACGTTCGCTGCGTGCTCGCTCCAGCGGGTCTCCATCCCGCTTCGAAGCTGCTCTTCGGGGCGGAGGGGAGCCACTTTAAAACAGCGTGTAGATGAACGGCGCGACCGCCGAGCCTTGCGTCATCACCAGGAGCAGACCGAGGAGCAGCAGCATGCCGATGATCGGCCCCAGCCACCATTTCTTGCGGACCCGCAAGAACTCCCAGAACTGCTGCAAGAAGACCTTCATGGACGGACTCCTTTAGAAGAACTTTTCGTAGCGTGTGCGATCTGGAATCAGATATTCCTTCTCGATCCAATAGCTCTCAGCCCCGCGATCGAGCTTGCGATGCAGGGCATCGCGCCCGATCAGCTTGAAGACCAAGGCGACCGGTGTCAGAACGACGAAGAAGAAGATCGTCAGCAGCACCCGCGTCATGACGTAGCCGAGGATCAACGCCAGCGTCATCCAGGCGAAGTAGATCGGCTTGAGGGCGATCGGCAAGACGGTGCCAATGACAGCGAAGCCGAGGCCGATCTGCCACAGGAGCGGCACGTCGTGGCCGCGTCCCCAGAGGTAGGGGAAGAGGTAGAGCACCACCGCCCACAGAAGGGTGAAGGCGATCCCCATCGTCCAGCCGAACTTGCGCAGATCCTGCGTTCCGGCGGGGAGCTCTTTGACCTCTTGGAGAATCGACATCACGCGTCTCGTTTCTTGCAGCGTCTCGTTTCTGGCAACGTCTCGTTACTTCGGCGCACCGGCGCTCAATCGAGCTCGAACTCGTCGCGCCAGTTACCCTCGTCCTGCCACTCCGGCTGATCGGGCTTGGCGAGTAGGTACGGCCCGGCCATGAGGATGTCCATCTCGGTGCGCATGAAGCAGGTGTACGCGTGCTCCGGCGTGCACACGATCGGCTCGCCACGGACGTTGAACGAGGTGTTGATGATCACCGGACAACCGGTGAGATCGCGGAAGGCGCTGATCATGTCGTAGTAGAGCGGGTTGTCGTCGGGGTGCACGGTCTGCACGCGGGCCGAGTAGTCGACATGGGTAATCGCCGGGATGGTCGAACGCTTGACGTTGAGCTTGTCGATGCCGAAGAGTCCCTGCTGCTCGTCGCTCATCGCTTGCCGGCGCTCTTCTTTGACCGGCGCCACCAGCAGCATGTATGGGCTCTCGCGATCGATCTCGAAGTAGTCCGAGACTTCGTCGTAGAGGACCGACGGCGCGAACGGCCGAAACGACTCACGGTATTTGATCTTGAGGTTCATGATCGACTGCATCTTCTCGGACCTGGCGTCACCGATGATGCTGCGGCTGCCGAGAGCGCGGGGACCGAACTCCATCCGCCCCTGGAACCAGCCGATCACCTTGCCGTCAGCGATCAATTGCGCCACACGGCCAGGAATGTCGTCCGTCTCCAGCTTTTCGTACTTGGCACCGAAGGCATCGAGCCGGCGACGGATCTCGTCGCCGTCGAACTCGGGGCCGAAGTAGGAGCCGCGCTGGGTGCCGCGCGGCTCGATGCGGCGCTCGTTGCCGAGATAGTCGTACCACACCGCCAGGGCCGCACCGAGGGCGCCACCGGCGTCGCCGGCAGCCGGCTGGATCCAGATGTCTTCGTACTTGCTCTCGCGCAGGATCTTGCCGTTGCCGACACAGTTGAGAGCCACGCCACCCGCCAGGCAGAGGTGCTTCTGTCCGGTGGTCACCCGTACGTGCTCGGCCATACGCAGCATGGCCATCTCACAGACCACCTGCACTGAGCGCGCCAAATCCATCTCGCGCTGCGACAGGTCGGACTCGGGCTCACGCGGCGGACCGCCGAACAGGTCGTGGAACTTGGCCGACGTCATGCGCAGACCCGAGCAGTAGTCGAAGTACTGCTGGTCGAGACGAAACGAGCCGTCGTCCTTGAGGTCGACGACGTGCTCGAGAATCTTGTCGACGTATTTCGGCTCGCCATAAGGCGCCAGCCCCATGACCTTGTACTCACCGGAATTGACCTTGAAGCCGGTGTAGTAGGTGAAGGCCGAGTAGAGGAGCCCCAGGGAGTGGGGGAAGTGAAGCTCACCCAAGATCTTGAAATCGTTGCCCTCACCGAGCCCGAAGCTGGTGGTGGCCCACTCACCGACGCCATCGATGGTGAGGAACGCGGCGGATTCGTAGGGTGATGGATAGAACGCCGAGGCGGCGTGGGACTCGTGATGCTCGGGGAAGAGCATCTTGCCTTCGAAGCCGTCTAACGAGTCTTCGATCAGCTTGGGAATGAAGAGCTTCTTCTTGAGCCACAGCGGCAGGGCCTTGATGAACGAC
>JBCCGX010001099.1:0-3574 GCA_039029035.1 Acidobacteriota bacterium
GCCGCCGAAGCCCGCCAACCCTTCGACCTCGCCCGCGGCCCGCTGCTACGCATCCGACTCTTGGCGGAGAGCGCCGACCGGCACACCCTGCTGGTCAACCTGCATCACATCGTGTCCGACGGCTGGTCGCAAGGCGTCTTGTTGCGCGAGCTCACGTCGTTCTACCGCAGCCGCATCGAGCGCCGGCCGCCAACTCTGTCGCCGCTCGCCTTGCAGTACGCGGACTACGCCGCCTGGCAACAGCACTGGCTGGCCGGAGAGCCGCTGCAGCGAGAGCTCGAGGTCTGGCGGGAACGGTTGGTCGGGGCGCCGGAGCTACTCGAGCTGCCCACCGACCGGCCGCGGCCGGCGATCCAGAGCTTCCGCGGTGCCCGGTACCGTCGTGTCTTCGCCGCCGGGCTGAGCGAGACGCTACGCACCGTCGGCCGGCGACACGAGGCCACCCTCTTCATGACCCTCGGCGCCGCCTTCGGTGCCCTGCTCAGCCGCGTCTCCGGGCAAGCCGACCTGACGATCGGCACGCCGGTGGCCGGCCGCGACCGCCGGGAGCTCGAAGCGCTGATCGGCTTCTTCGTCAACACCCTGGTCCTACGCCTCGACCACACCGGCAATCCGACCTTCCTCAAGCTGCTCGAGCGAGCCCGCAGCCGAACCCTCGAAGCCCTGCAGCACCAGAGCCTGCCGTTCGAAAAGCTCGTCGAAGAGCTCCAACCGCAGCGCAGCACGAGCCACCAGCCGCTCTTTCAAGTCGCCTATGTCTTGCAGGGCACGGCGGAGAGAGTCTTGGAGCTGCCGGGTTTGCGTTTCGAGCCGCTCGAGGTCGAGACCGTCAGCAGCAAGTTCGATCTCACCCTGTCGTTGAACGAGACCCCTACGGGTCTCCTGGGATCTCTCGAGTACAGCTCGGATCTCTTCGACCTGACGACCGTGGCTCGCCTTGCCGAACACCTCGACGTACTGCTCGCCGGTATCGCCGAGGCGCCGAGCACCACACTTTGGCAGCTGCCGCTACAGAGCCCGGCACAGCGTCACCAGATCGTTGCGGAGTGGCCCAGCGAGGGTCGCGCTGTGGTACCCGGGCTTCCGATCCACGAAAGGTTTCGAGCCCGAGCCGCCGAACGCCCCGACACGATCGCACTGGTCGGCGACACCTCCTCCGAGACCGCAGCGGAAGCGCCCGAACCCGCCTTCGTCTCCTACGGCGAGCTCGACCGACGATCCAACCGTCTGGCGCATCACCTCCAGTCTCTGGGCGTTGGGCCCGAGGTCCGAGTCGGCCTCTTCATGCAGCGCTCGATCGATGCCGTGGTCGGCATCCTCGGCACCCTCGAGGCCGGCGGCGCCTACTTGCCGATCGATCCCGCCTACCCAGGCGAACGCATCCGCTTCATGCTGGCCGACGCCGGGGTCGACGTCCTGCTGAGTGAGGCGAATCTGGCGGCGACGCTGGGGCGCGACCGACCTTGGCACCTCGTCGACCTCGACCGCGACGCTGGGGCGATTCACCAGCACAGCCCGGCACCCCCAGCGGTTCGCGCCCGCCCCGACCACCTGGCCTACGTGATCTACACCTCGGGCTCGACCGGCAAGCCCAAAGGTACTCTGGTGACCCACGGCCACCTCGGCCGACTGCTCGACGCCACCGAACCCTGGTTCCACTTCGACCCGAGCGACGTGTGGACGCTGTTCCATTCGCTCGCCTTCGACTTTTCGGTGTGGGAGCTGTGGGGCGCCCTGGCCTACGGCGGCCGCCTGGTGGTGGTGCCCTGGCAGCTCAGTCGGTCGCCGGCGGCCTTTGCCGAGTTGCTCGAGCGGCAGCGAGTCACCGTCCTCAACCAGACGCCTTCCGCCTTCCAGCAACTCGTCGCACAAGACAACCAGCGCGGCACACTCCGGGCCCCCCTGGACTGGGTGATCTTCGGCGGCGAAGCGCTCGATGTCGCTTCTTTAGCCCCTTGGTGGCAGCACCATGGCGACCAACGGCCGCGCCTGGTGAACATGTACGGCATCACCGAGACGACGGTCCACGTCACCCACCGCCCCCTGAACGCGACCGACCTCACCACCGGCTGGCGGCGGGTCATCGGGCGCGGTATCCCCGATCTCGAGCTCCACGTGCTCGATCCCCAAGGCCAACCGACACCAATGGGTGTGCCGGGCGAGATCCATGTCGGCGGCGCCGGCGTGAGTCGCGGCTACCTCGGCCGCCCCGGCTTGACCGCCGCGCGCTTTCTCCCCGACCCCTTCAGCGAGCAGGACGACGCACGGCTCTATCGCACCGGCGACAAGGCCCGCTGGCTACCCGGTGGCGAGCTCGAATATCTCGGCCGACTCGACCACCAGGTCAAGGTGCGCGGCTTCCGCATCGAGCTAGGAGAGATCGAAGCCGCGCTGCGCGATCATCCGGCGGTCAGGCGGGCGGTGGTGCTGCCGCGCGACTACGCCGCCGCCGATCGGCGCCTGGTGGCCTGGATCGTGCCCGATTCCCAACGGGCGGCGCCTCTCGTCCGCTGGCTGGCAATGCGCGATCCGGCCGAAGGCAATGACCTCTACGAGCTGGAGAACGGTCTGGCCGTGGCCCATCTCAATCGCAGCGAGACCGCCTTCCTCGATCGCGAGATCTTCGCCGACGCCTCGTACCTACGCCACGGTATCGAGGTCGGCGAGGGTGACTGCGTGTTCGACGTCGGCGCCAACATCGGGCTGTTCAGCCTGCAGGCGGCCCAACGCGGCGCACGGGTCTTCGCCTTCGAGCCGATCCCCCAGGTCTACGACATCCTACGACGTAACCACGAGCTCTACGGTATCGCTGGCGGCGCTTTCGACTGCGGCCTGGCGGCCGAGCCGGGCTCGGCTCGCTTCACCTACTACCCCCAGGTCTCGCTGATCTCGGGCCGCTTCGGCGCCGCGACCCAGGAAAGAGACGTGGTGCGGGCTTTCTTGCAACAGCAGGAAGACGGGGTCGACTCGGGCGGGCTGGAAGAGCTCCTCGACGAGCGCCTGCGCGCCGAGGAGGTCGACTGCCGACTCTCGACCGTTTCTGAGATGCTGCGGACCGAGGCCCTGGACCGCATCGACCTGCTCAAAGTCGATGTCGAGAAAAGCGAGCTCGAAGTGCTGCGTGGTGTGGCGGAAGACGACTGGCCAAAGATCCGCCAGGTGGTGGTCGAAGTCCACGATATCGACGGCCGCCTGGCCACCGTCCAGGCGCTGCTGCGCCGGCACGGCTTCGAGCCCGTCGTCGAGCAGGATCCTCAGCTGCGCGATACCGGTCTCTACAGCCTGTACGCCGTGCACCCCGAGCGCCGTCGCCAGGCGGCCAGCGGCAGCGCAGGCACGGTCAACCAAGACTTCGGCTGGTCCAGCCCGCGCCGGCTCGAAGAATCGCTGCGCGACGCGGCACGCCAGCAGCTGCCGGAGTACATGACCCCGGCGGCCTGGGTCATGTTGCCCGAGCTACCGCTGACTGCCAACGGCAAGCTCGACCGCAGCGCCCTGCCGGCTCCCGGAGAGGCCGCTTCCGGACAGCGTCGCGACGAGAGCTTTACCCCGCCACGCAACGAGCTCGAAGAGA
>JBCCGX010001100.1:0-3573 GCA_039029035.1 Acidobacteriota bacterium
CTGCGAGACATTGAGTCCGGGCGGGTGGTCTGGGGCGAGGTCGGCGGCGCTTATGCGGATCCGGCGACGCCCGAAGGGGCGAGGGTCATCGCCCGCTCGATGCGGCCGGAGATTCCGTCACCCGATGTACGGCCCGACGGCGTGCTCGACGAGTTCCGCTACCGCAGCCTTTCGTTGCGCCTCAGACCCTACTTTCGCATCCTGCGGGTCCTCGGGGCGGCAGGCTATCGGGACGAAGACCTGAGTCGCCGGTCGGTCGACTACGATGGCCAGCACTTGAACTCGTTCCAGTTCGCCTACGATTGGCGACTCGACAACGCCGAGAACGCTCGGCGACTGCATGAGTTCATCCTCGAGAAAGAAGCCTACTGCCGCGCCGACCGCAGCCGGCGCGGTCAGCCGCCAGAGACCATCCGCTTCGACATCATCGCCCACTCCATGGGCTCCCTACTGACGCGGTACTACCTGCGCTACGGTCCGCAGGCACTGCCTGACGATGGCTCGTTGCCAGAGCTGACCTGGGAAGGTGCGCAGCACGTCGAGCGGGTGATCCTGGTAGCACCGCCCAACGCGGGCTCGCTGAAGGCGGTCTTGAACCTGACCCGCGGCGTGCGCCACGCGCCGGGCTTCCCGTTCTACGATGCGGCGCTCAACGGCACCTTTCCCTCGGCCTACCAGCTTCTCCCCCGCGGTCGCCACGGTGCGGTCGTCGAGGCCCGGGACCCCTCGCAGGAGCTTCCGACCCTGCTCGATCCCGAGCTCTGGGAGCGCGCCGGTTGGGGCCTGGCCGAACCCGATGAAGAGCTGTTGCACTGGCTTTTGCCAGAGGTCGAAGGCGCCGATGAGCGACGCCGTATCGCACTCTCTTACCAGCGCCGCATGCTGCGTCTGGCCGAGCAGTTTCAACGCGCCTTGGATGTTCCGGCAACGCCACCAGCCGGGACCGAGCTCTTTCTGATCGCTGGCGACTCGATCCCGACACCGGCAGTCGTCGCTGTCGATGCCGATTCTGGCGAGATCGAAGTGATCGAGCGTGGCCCCGGCGACGGCAGTGTGCTCAGCGCCAGTGCACTGTCGAGTGGCGACGGCAGCCCGATCACCTGGCGAGAGGTGGCCTTCATCCATCGCAAACACAGCCTCATGCCGCACGACCCGGTGTTCGCGCAGCGGGTGGTCCGATGGTTTTTGGAGACTCCCCGAGGCTAGAGAACCGGCTGGAAGCTCCGCTTCGGAGTTTGCGTCGTGGTACTGGAGCTCGTTGGTTGACCAAGGCACGGCCCCTCACAGATTCTCCGCTCCTGCGCAGTTCTTGGGGCGCTACTGAATTCGCCAGAAGTCAGAGGTCAAACCCAGCTCGGCAAACAACGCCTCGACTTCCTCTGGTGTCTTGCGTCGCCAACCGGGTTGCAGGCGGTCGCTGTACCAGGCTTTGGCCAACCCCCACTGCTGCTCGAGCGAGAAGATCTCACCGAAGGGCTGACCCCACAGCTGGCACCAGCGCTGCACGTGCTCTTCCGACCGGAAGAGGAGCATGGTCCGTCAGGCGAAAACGACGTTTTCCCACCAGCGGTGGGCCGGCACCGCGTAGTGCACGACACCGCTCGCCGGCAACAGATCGCCGCCCACGACGTCCAAGTGCATGGCTTCGTTGCAATCGCCGCAACTGGTTCGGATGCGGGCATCGCGCCCCAGGGCCGCCGAGATACCGAGTGCGTCCCAGATGCAGTTGCCCCACCATTGCTGATCGCCGACCTCGACCGTAAACGCCGTCGGTACGGCCGAGAAGGGCTCGGCCATCAACACTTCGCCGCTGTCCGGCTGCAACACCAGGGCCTTGCCTTCGGCGAGGCGTTGGAAGGCTCCAGCGATGTCCTCTGTGGGCACCCCGAAGCGCTTGGCAACCTCGGCCTGCCGAGGGGCATACCCTTCATCGACGAAGTGTCGATAGACGAAGAGGCGCACCTCGCCGTCGAAATCGCCCGTCATTCGTTGTAGACCGCGTTCGCCGCCGCGACGGCGCCCGTCGCTCCCCGACCCTCGTCGGCGAGAAGGACTTCGAGCGCCGCCAGGATCAACACCACGTTGCGGCGAGTGCTCGAAGAGCCCATGAGGCCGATACGCCAGGCCTTGCCCTGGAACGGGCCAAGACCAGCGCCGATCTCAATGCCGTACTCCTGGAGGAGCCGACGTCGTACCCTCGCGTCGTCGACCCCTTCCGGTACGGCGACGGCGTTCAAAGTGGTGAGGGGATTCTGGGGGATGTAACTCAGCCCCAGAGCCTCCAGCCCGGCGCGCAATGCCCGGTGATTCAACGCGTGCCGCGCGATACGTTGCTCGAGGCCCTCCTCCAGGACGATGCGCAGCGCTTCGTAGAGGCCGTAGGTCATGTTGATCGGCGCGGTGTGGTGGTAGACTCGGTCGCTGCCCCAATAGCGACCCAGCTGGGTCATGTCGAGATACCAGCTAGCCACAGGACCCCGGCGATTCTTGATCACCTCGAGGGCCGCCTCGGAGAACGTGACGGGTGCGAGCCCCGGCGGGCAAGACAGGCACTTCTGGGTGCCGCTGTAGCAGGCGTCGATGCCCCAGGCATCAACTTCGACGGGCAGCCCACCCAAGGAAGTGACGGCATCGACCAGGAGTAGGGCACCCGCTTCGTGGACGAGACGCGAGATCTCCTCGAGCGGCTGGTGGGCTCCGGTCGAGGTCTCGGCATGGACGATACCGAGGACCTTCGTCTCGGGATGCTGCTCGAGAGCTTGCGCCACGGCCTGCGGGTCGATCGTCTGCCCCCATTCCACCTCGATCGGATGGACCTGGGCGCCGCACCGGCCAGCCACATCGGCCATCCGCTTGCCGAAAACTCCGGCGATACAAACGACCATCTCGTCGCCGGGCTCGATCAAGTTGACGACACAGGCTTCCATGCCGGCCGAACCGGTGCCCGAGACCGCCAGGGTGAGGCGGTTGTCGGTACGGAAGACGATCCGCAGCATGCGGCTCGTCCGATCCATGATGTCGAGATACTCGGGATCGAGGTGGCCCAAGGTGGGTCGCGCCAGGGCAGCGAGCACCCGGGGCGAAACGTCGCTCGGGCCAGGGCCGAGCAAGACACGGTGCGGCGGGGTGAGGGGTGGCTGCTCGCCTTCACTTTCGGCGCCCGTTGAGTCGTTGGAGGAAAGGTCTTTGGCAGTCATGGCGCGACGATACCAGAGGTCACAAGACGCGCGGCAACCCGGACAGCGTCCGGGACGACTGCACATCACCAGGGCGCAGCGGGTGAGGAGGTCCATCACACCGAACCAAGTAGTCCCTTTCGACGTACACTCTGGCGATGCGCGCTTTCGCTTGGCTCCTTCTTGGCCTCTTTTGGGTATCGCCGGCCCCAGGGCAGACGATCGCCGTCAACGTGCCGGCCGAGATGGCGGAGCGCCTCAGCGAATTGCGAATCGACGACTGGATCAGCTGGCTGCGTCGGACCAACGAGACCTTGGAGGTCATCGCCGGCCCAAACGTCCGCGGAGACGTCGAAATTCTGGTTCGGCCCCTGCCGGTCGACGATTCGATCCGTCA
>JBCCGX010001101.1:0-3569 GCA_039029035.1 Acidobacteriota bacterium
GCCGCGGCTGCTGCCGATCGAGGACGAAGACGTCTCCGCCGAGCTCGAGAAAGTCTTCCGCAAGCGCAAGATCAAGGCCCTGACCGAGACCGCTTTGGAGTCTGCCGAGGTCACCGACTCGGGCGTCAACCTGCGACTGCGCAAGAAGAACGGCAACGAGGAGCAGCTCGAGGCCGAGGTCCTGCTGGTGGCGGTGGGTCGCGCTCCGGTGTCGGCCGGGATCGGCCTCGAGGAGCTCGGTGTCCGGATCGAGCGCGGCTATATCGAGGTCAACGAGTTCATGCAGACCGCGGTACCCCACATCTACGCCATCGGCGACGTGGTGAACACCCCGTGGCTGGCCCACGTCGCGTCGAGCGAGGGCATTTTGGCGGCGGAGCACATGGCGGGCCAGGCCGCGCGGCCGCTCAACTACGATCTCGTGCCGTCGTGCACCTACTGCGAGCCGGAAGTGGCGAGCGTTGGCTTGACCGAGGCTGCAGCCCGCGAGCGGGGTTACGACGTCGTCACCGGCAAGTTCCCCTTCTCGGCCCTCGGCAAAGCGGCGATCTTGCGCCATACCGAAGGCTTCGTGAAAGTCGTCCGCGAAGCGCAGTATGATGAGATCTTGGGGGTCCACATCATCGGAGCCCATGCCACCGATCTGATCGCCGAAGCGTGTGTCGCTCTGCAGGTCGAGTCGACCACCGAGGAGCTCTTCCGTACCATGCATGCCCACCCGACCCTGTCCGAAGCGGTCATGGAGGCGGCCCACGCTGCCTATGGGCATAGTATTCACTTCTAGCAAGGCCTCGCCTCCCTCAACGCACGAACCGCTCAAACGGAATTTCGAATATGGCTACCGAAGTCCTGATGCCCCAGATGGGGGAGTCGATCGCCGAAGGAACCATCACCCGCTGGCTGGCCAAGGTCGGCGATCGGGTGGAGCGCGACGAGCCTTTGATCGAGATCTCCACCGACAAGGTCGATGCCGAGATCCCCAGCCCTGCCTCGGGTGTTCTACTCGAAATGCGCCACCACGATGGCGAGACCGTGGGGGTCAACGAAGTCGTCGGCCTGATCGGCGAGGAGGGCGAGCAACTCGCCGACTCCAAGCCGTCGAACAAGACGACCGACACGCAAGTGCTGACCGAAGAGCAGCTGCAGGCGCTGCAGAGCGGTGACCTGCCGGCGGCGGCCGCCGCCACTGCCGAGGAGGTTCCGGACGGCGAGATGTCGCTCGAGCAGCGGGTGCGGCGTTTCTCCAGCCCGTTGGTGCGCTCGATCGCCAAGAAAGAAGGGGTCGACCTGAGTCAGGTTCAGGGTAGCGGCATCCATGGCCGGGTGACCAAGAAAGATATCCTGGCCTACCTCGAGCAACGAGCCCGCGGCGAAGTCCCAGCTCCCGCTGCTCCGGCCGCTGCTGCGTCGACTTCTGCTCCGGCGGCTCCCGCTCCGGCGGCGCCCGCCCCAGCCGCCGCGACGCCGGCGGCCACGACCGCCGAGCCGGCCCGGCCCATCGGCGGCTTCTCGGTGCCGGCTTACGTTGCCGGTGAGAACGTCTCGATTGAGCCCATGTCCAAGATCCGCCAGATCACCGCCGCCCACATGGTCTACTCCAAGGCCACCTCGGCCCACGTGACGACGGTCTTCCACGTCGATATGTCGCGTGTCGCCAAACAGCGCCAGCGGGCCAAGGCAGGTTTCTTGCGCGACACTGGCACCAAGTTGACCTTCATGCCCTTCATCTTCAAGGCGGTGTGCAAAGGCCTGCGCAAGTTCCCGCAGCTCAACGCCGCGATCCACGGAACCGACATCGTCTACAAGAAGGATGTCAACCTGGGCATGGCGGTGGCCCTCGACCACGGCCTCATCGTGCCGGTCATTCGCCGCGCCGACGATCTGAGTCTCAAGGGCCTGGCGCGTACCGCCAACGACCTGGCCGACCGCGCGCGCTCGAAGAAGCTCAGCCCGGACGAAGTCACCGGCGGCACCTTCACCATCACCAACCCCGGTGTCTTCGGCAGTCTCTTCGGCACCCCGGTGATCAATCAGCCGCAGGTGGCGATACTCGGTATCGGCACCATCGAGAAGCGCCCCATTGTCCTGACCGACGCCGAGGGCGGCGACATGATCGCCATTCGCACCATGTGCTACTTCGCCCTCACCTTCGATCATCGCCTGATCGACGGCGCCGACGCCGATTACTTCATGCAGGCGGTCAAGGGTACCCTCGAGACCGACGAATGGGAGGAGCTGGCGGCGTTCGTTTGAGACCTGCCGCCCGAGAGCCTGCCGCGGCAAGGAGGAGTCCGTGCCGACCTTCCAGAAAGAAGCCGAGCAGTCGTTCCTTCTCGCCAGCGGTAAGCTCTGCCAGCTCATCCGGGTCCGCAACGAGCTGATCCCCAGCTACTACGTCCTGACCTTCTCCAAGGCCCAGGGCCAGCCGACGGCCGAGGAGGTCTCGGAAATGCTGATCCTGGGGGTGCAGCGAGCTCAGGAGCTGGCGCTGGCCCAGGTCGGAGATCCGGAAGCGTTCGCCGTGCTCTACAGCGGCTACAGCGCGCGGCGGGAGAAGGGCTGGCACGTCCACATCGTCCTACTGGGTAACCGGTGGCGCAAGGCCTGGCTGTACTTAGTGTTGGCGGGCAAGAACCTACTGCAGGCCTTGAACCTGCGCAAGGACGACGCGCCGAGGGTCGTGCGATGACGAGAGACCGTTGGCGGCGACTGCTGGAGTCCCTGGCCTTGCCGCCGGATGAGGACACCTACGAGCGCCTGGTCGAAGGCTATTCCCAGAAGCATCGCAAGTACCACAACGTTACCCACCTGGAGGATTGCCTGGCGCAACTCGACGGTGCCAGGCACTTGGCGGACGAGCCGGACGAGGTGGAGATCGCCCTGTGGTTTCACGATGCGATCTACGAGCCCTACGCCTCGGACAACGAGGTCAAGAGTGCCGAGTGGGCCTGGGCCTTCCTCACTGAGCAGGGAGGTGGCGACGAAGAGCGAGCCGGGCGAGTGCGGGATCACATTTTGGCGACCCTGCACGACGGCCGTGCCGAGTCGAACGATTCGACCCTTCTGGTGGATATCGACCTGTCGATCCTCGGCGCCGACGAAGACGAGTATCGACGGTTCGAGGCGGCGGTACGGGAGGAGTATCGCTGGGTGCCTCGCTTCGTATATCGCAAGAAGCGCCGCGCCATCCTCGAGTCCTTTCTCGTCCGCCAGCAGATCTACGTCCATGACCTCTTCAGGCAGCGCCTCGAAGAGCGGGCGAGGGGCAATCTCGAAGCTGCGATCGTCGCTCTCGCGTGAGCGACGATCGCTCAACGGCCGAGGTGGCACTTTTTGAACTTCTTGCCGCTACCGCACCAGCACGGCTCGTTGCGGCCGGGTCGCGGTAAAGGGGTCAAACTCTCGTACTCTCCCGAGTGGTACAGCCAGCGGCCTTCGACCTTCAGGAAGGTGGAACGTTCGTGGAGCTGGCCTGCTTCACCGGCCTCTCTGAAGGTGGCGACGAACTCGACCTTGCCTTCCAGGTCCGCCGCCCCGCCGGCTCGGATCGCGAGGATGTCCAGCCGAAC
>JBCCGX010001102.1:0-3569 GCA_039029035.1 Acidobacteriota bacterium
GCCTGGACGACGCCGGCGGAGGATACCTTGGATCTCTTCTTCACCGCCGACGCCAACAACCCGAGCTGGACCCTGATCACCTCGATCACCCCGACGGTGGTCGGCCAGCAGACTCTGTCCGCGACCTATACCCTGCCGGCGGGTGCCCTACAGGCGGTGCGGGCCCAGTTCCGTTACCAGAGCACCAACGCAGCGTGCTCGGCGGGCAACTGGAACGACCGCGACGACCTGGTCTTTGCCGTCGGCACAGCCGTCGGCTGCAGCGTCAATGCCGACTGCGACGACGGCGCCTTCTGCAACGGTGCCGAGACCTGTAACACCGGCACCGGCGTCTGCGAAGCCGGCACCCCACCGGTCTGTGACGACGGGGTCAGCTGCACGGTGGACTCCTGTAACGAGGCGACGGACTCCTGCGACGTTGCGCCCAACGACAGCCTGTGCGACAACGGCCTGTTCTGCGATGGCAGCGAGACCTGCAACGCCACCCTCGGCTGCCAGGCCGGCCCGGCGCCGAACTGCAACGACGGGGTCAGCTGCACGGTGGACTCCTGTAACGAGGGCACCGACTCGTGCGACAACACCCCGGACGACAGCGTCTGCGACAACGGCCTGTTCTGCGACGGGGCCGAGACCTGTGACGTGGTCAACGACTGCCAGGCCGGCACCAACCCGTGCTCCGGCAGCCAGACCTGTAACGAGACGGCCGACATCTGCGAGGGCGGCGGCGGCTGCCTGCACGACGTCGACTTCGAGTCCGGCGCTGGTGGCTGGACCGGCAACACCGGCTCCTGCACCACCGGCGACTTCATCGTCGGCACGCCGGACGCCACCGCCTGGCAGCTCGGCGCGGGCAATCCCGGTCAGGCGTTCTTCACCGCCAACAACCCGAATGGGATCGGTGGTGACGACGTCGACGGCGGTACCTGCATCGCTCTGTCACCCAGCGTCAATGCCAATGGTGAAGCCGCGGTCTCCGTCTCCCTCGACTACTACCACGGCCAACGCGACGCCGGCGACGACGCCGCGGACGGCTTCACCGTCGAGGTGCTCAACAACGGCTCGGTGGTCGGCACCCTGGTGTCGATCGGCGACGTGACCAACAATCCGGCGTGGGCCACCGCGTCGACCACGGTGGTCAACCCGGGCAACATCCAGGTCCGGGTCTCCGCGTCGGACGCTGCGGGTGCCGGCGATATTGTCGAAGCTGGCATCGACAACGTCCAGGTTTGTCCGACCACGCCGCCGCCGGCGTGCACCGTGGAGGAGGATTTCTCCGGCGGTCTCGCGGGCTGGGTCAACACCGCGGCGAGCACCTGCTCGACCGGTACCTTCGTCAGCGCCACACCGACCCAGCAGACCTCGACCGTGGTTACCCAGGTGGGCGGCGATCACACCAGCGGCACCGGTAACGCCCTGTTTACTGCCACCAACACCTCGGCCGGCAACGCCGATGTGGACGGCGGGGTGTGCATCGTCGAATCACCGGTCTTCAGCGTGGCCGATGCCTCGGATCTGTCGATCTGGTACTTCCATGGCCAGCGCGACGCCGGCGACGATGCGGCGGGCGACTTCTTCCAGCTGGAATTGTCGACCAATGGCGGCGCAACCTACTCGCCGCTGGTGTCGATCGGTGATGTCCAGAACGTCGCCAGCTGGACCGAAGCGACGACGACCATCCCGGCGGGCTCGGACGTACGCCTCCGGGTGCAGGTCTCCGACGGCGCCGGTCCCGGCGATATCGTCGAGGGCGGGGTCGACGATCTGTCGATCTGCCCGCAGTAGGTGATCTCGGAGAGAGGGCGCAGAAGCCCTCTCTCCGCCTCTCGATAGGGGGCAGGACGCTATCGTGCCAAGGTCGGGATATGCGCGGTGCTGCGGCGCACCATTTTGCGGAACTGCTCCGGGTCTTCGGCGAATCGGGCTTCGAGCTGCTGGCTCGCCCGCTTGGCTTCGAGGAGGACATTCTGCCGAACCCGCCGGTCGAGCTGTTGCCGGCGCTCTCCCTGGCGCCACCAAGGGGCGAGCGAGAAAGGACTCGCCGGTCCCGGAACCCCGCGCTGGGGATGGAACCGGACCCCGGCCTTGTGGAATTCGGCGGTGTAGAGAAACCCTAGACTGGTCCGGGTCCAGTACCATCGATCCAGCCAATGGGACTCAGTATCGATCCCGTCGAGCCAGGCTGAAAGCATCATGAAGCGGCTGATCGGCTGGCGGGCGGCGATGGCTTGTTGCAGATCGGGCTGACCTGAGCCGTCTCGGCCAGTGATGACGAAGAACGTGTGGAGATCGATGATCGGAGTGAGATCCTCGGGTTGTGATTTGTCGACCGACAGGCCGAGCTCCTGGCGTAGCGAGTCGAGGCGAGAGGTGCCGCCCAGGGTTGTGATCTCCGCATCCTTGGCGGCAACCTCCTGCTCGAGCTCGGAGGTGGTCTGGCTCAGAATGGTGGCCTGGGTGCCGAAGGTGAAGAGAACGAGGAGTAGCAAGGCCGCGGAGATTCTCGAGCGTCCGAGTTTGCCGCCGGAGATCCAATCAGCCCGTCGCGGCACCGTCCAGGCCAAGCCACAGAGCAGCAGGACCGTGAAGAGGTCGATCAGGCTGCCGTAGCGTTCGAACGATTGGAGGAGCGGTTGATAGGTGTAGGGCCAAAACACGGCGGCGATCGAGGAGGTGTGCCCGAGGATACGCCAGGCGTACCAAAGGCCGGCACCGAAGAGTAGGCTGAGACCGAGGGCTTGAAACGGTGTCTTGCCGTGTCGCGAGCCGCATAGGCCAATCAGGAAGGCCAGGAAGGGCCACAGGGCCTCCACTGGCGGCATCGATGCAGCGAGGTCTGAGCGGGTCCCCCAGAGATCCACGAAGTAGAGGCCGAGCCCTCCCGACAGGACGGTGAAGAGCAGGCCGACACCGATCTTGACGAGCCACTGCAGTCGGTGAGAGATCGGCTGGCCCATCTGCCAGCCGAGGACACCGAGCTGGCGCTCCGCGGCTACCGCCGAAGCGCCGAGCAGGGCTGGAACGGCGACGAGGAGCACCATCGCAGCGATCCAGCCGAGAATCGCCAGCTCGGCGTCGAACCGACCGGAGCGGGCGGCGAGAAGCCAGAAGGCCAGCCAACCGGCGAGGGCGATGGGGATCAGGAGGAGGGTGGCACGTTGCAGCCGGACCTCCTTCGCCGCCAGAGAACGGAGCTTGTGGACCGATCGCGGTCGCAGACTTGCGGCCGGTCGTGCCGTCCGATCTCGACGACGCATCGTGGTGGGGTGCACGCTGCCGGTGACCTCGAGAGTCAGAAACCGACGAAACCCCAAGAGCAGCATGCCACCGCAGTAGAGCGTCAGGAGGAGCCCTCCCGGCGGCCGAAAGGGCATGCCGAGAACGACCGCCCCGAAGATCGAAAAGGCCACGTAGGCCGCGATCGGAAAAACCAGGCTGGCCCACAGGGTCCGTAGGCTGTCGCGTAACCAAAGCGCCAGGGTCGGGGCCGTCGCCAGCGCGACTGCGGGGACCGCGACCAGGGGCCAACCCAGCAAATCGGTGGCCAGGAGGCTCGACCAGGCCTCGCGACC
>JBCCGX010001103.1:0-3567 GCA_039029035.1 Acidobacteriota bacterium
ACGACAAGGACGCTTCTTCAACTGCGCGAGGGTTGCGCCGAAAGCACGCTCCTGCTGCTCGGCGCCTGCCTGGCGCGCCGCCTCGACCGCTCGGCTCTGCCATACCTCGGCCTCGTCGCAACGCCCGGCCTCGGCCAAGGCCAGAGCCACCAACTCGGCATGGCCTGCATGACCGGTGGCGCGGAAGACCCGCAAGGCGAGGTCGAACGCCCGCGGACCGTCTCGCTGCTCAAGGTCCGGACAAGCAGCTAAAAACTTGGCGTAGGCCGCCGACAGGCGACCGGCGTCCGGCATCGCGCGTTGCGCTGCATCCAGGCGCTGCCCCGCTTCGACGAAGCGCTCCTGCTGCACCAGCAGCTGCACTTCCAACAGGCGGGCGGGCTCGCTGGCCGGATCGAGCTCAACCGTCTGCATGGCATGGCGCGTAGCGGACTCCAAGCGCCCCAGACGGACCTCGGCCCGAGCCAGCTCCAGGCTCGCCTCGACATCTTGGGGATCGAGGGCGAGGGCGGCGGCGTAGGACTCGGCAGCCGCGGCGTGATCGCCGGCCTGGGTCTGCAAGGCACCGAGGTTAAAAAGTGCCGTTCGATTGTCGGGATCGAGCTGCAAGGCCTGTCGAAAATGGTCGATGGCTTCAGCCCTACGCCCGGCTTGCGCCAGGGCCGACGCCAGATTGACCCGCGCCCTGACACTCTCCGGCCGGGCCTCGAGTGCAGCCTGGAAGGCCTCCACAGCTTCTGGATATCGACCGCTGCGAAAGGCCAGTTGACCACGCAGCAGGAAGACTCGCTCGCCGACCTTGAGATCGGCCAGGGAATCGATCAGAGGATCCGGCGGCCGCACGCCGACCTTGCCTCGAAGTGCCAGGTGGTGCCGCGCTTTGTCCATCTCACCGAGCCCACGGTAGGCCAGGCCGAGCGGATGGTGCAGGCGGTCGGCATCCGGCGTCGCGGCGAGGGCCGCTTCGAGGACCTTGGCAGCAGCAGCGAAGTCCTTCTCCGAAAGAGCAACCTGGCCGAGCGACGCCAGGGCTGCAGCACTTCCCGGATCGAGCTCGAGAGCGCGATCGAGGGTCGAGCGCGCCTCGGCCAGCCGGTGAACCGCGAGATAGACGTCACCCAGGTGGACGGTCGCCGCAAGGTGGCGCGGATCGATCTCGAGTGCCCGCTGGTATCCGGCCAGGGCCTCCTCGAGGCGACCTGAGCTGTGGGCGAGAACAGCCTGGTGGTAGACCCAGCGGAAGTCGGCCGGAGCCAAACGCACCGCGTTGGCAAAGCAGATCGCAGCCTGCTCGTCGATCTCGTAGGCCTGGAACAACCGGCCGGAGACGCCGAACGCCTCGGCGAGCTGCGCACGATTCGTGCTCGGATCGGTGCGGATCGCACGCAGCAGATCGAGAGTCTCCGTGAGCTGGGCGGCGACGGCGTCCTCGAGGTGCTCGAGATTCGGCGGCGGCAGCGGCGCCAGCGAGATCTCCGACAGAGAACCACCGTCATCGGGTGTCGCGGCGATCCCGCTGGCCAGCAGCAGGCTCAACAGCAGCGCCAGCCGGCTCGAGACCCGCCACAACTTGCCGTGGTGCCACAAGCGGTCGCTCATCAGAGTGTGGCGCACAGAGCCGAGTTTCACTGGCCAGCCGCCTTGGGTGCCGTGCCTTGCCGTAAGGTGGTGTAGCGCCCCGTCGCCGGCTGACTCCACGATTCGGTCTGACCGTCCGGCCAGTGGACGCGAACCGCCGTGACCGAGCTGGCACCACCGAGGCCGACCAACACGCGCGGATCACTCGCCGAGCAGTACGAGCCGTCCGTGCTCACTCGGCTCCACAGTGCCCTAGCACCGTCCCGCAGGATCTCGACCCGAGCGCCGAGCATGTCGCGCTCGCCTTTGCCACCGGTCAATCGGAAACCCAGCCACGGCGCCTTCTGACCGACGTTGTTGCGCAGCAACCGGACCGGGCCATTGTTATTGAGGATCAGGAGATCGGTATCGCCATCGTTGTCGATGTCGCCGGCCGCAGCACCTCGACTGACCGCAGCGAGACCGAAGGCCTCGCCGCCGCGGGCGGTGGCATCTTCGAAACGTCGGCCGCCGCGGCTCATGTACAGCTGATTGGTCTGTGCCAGAGGGAAGCGATCACCGCCGCGGGCAAGCGCTTCGAGGACCCGGACGGCACCGTTGACGATCACCAGATCGGGCCAGCTGTCGTTGTCGAAGTCGCGCCACAAGGTGCCGAACGAAGTGAAAGGAAGGCTCGACGACGCCAAACCGGTCTCGAGGGTCCGATCTTCGAACAGGCCGCTGCCATCGTTGACATAGAGGGTGTTGGTCTCGTTCATCAGGTGGGTCATGAAAAGATCTTCGTCGCCGTCGGCATCGAAGTCCGTCGCGACCACACCCATCGACGCCTCGGGCTCGCCTTCACGATTGACCGCCACGCCGCCGAGCAACGCTTCATCGAGGAAGGTCGCGTCGCGCTGATTGAGCCACAGATGGTTGGCCTCGCCGTCATTGGCAACGTAGAGATCAGTATGCCCGTCGCCATTGAAGTCTGCCGCCACAACCCCTAAACCAGCGGCCTTCTGGGCCGCGATGCGGCCCGGGACCGAGACGTCTTCGAAGGTCACCGCGCCATCCTTGCCGGCGCCACGGTTGAGCCACAGACGATCGGCCACTCCAGGGAAAGCGGCAGGGCCGCAATAGTCCCGTCGACTGCTGGTGGCGAAGCACTCGGGATTGCGCGCCAGATCGAAGACGACGTAGTTGGCGACGAAGAGATCGAGCCGGCCGTCGCCGTCGAAATCGGCGAAGCTGGCGCTGGTCGACCAGGCCGGGTCGCCGACTCCGGCAGCGGCGGTCACGTCCTGAAACGTGCCGTCGCCGTTGTTGCGCAGCAGCTGATTGGAGCCGTAGTTGGTGACGTAGAGGT
Organism: Acidobacteriota bacterium; assembly: GCA_039029035.1. GTDB lineage: Bacteria > Acidobacteriota > Thermoanaerobaculia > Multivoradales > J023 > JAAELT01. Next base: position 2,927 of record JBCCGX010001103.1, read on the forward strand.
CGATGAAGCCGTCATCGTCGAAGTCGCCGGTCGCGACCCCCATGCCGTAACCCGTGGCAATCTTGGCTAGACCACTGGCAGCGGTGACGTCAGTGAAGCGCAAACGTCCGTCCCCGCCGCCGACCAACTCGTTTCGGAACAGGCGGTCCGAAGGCGGCTGCGGCCCTTTGACCGGAAACAGAGCGTCCTTCATCGTCTTACCCGGCCCGAGCACCGCCCCTTGCACGAGGTAGACATCGAGGTCGCCGTCGTTGTCGTAGTCCAAGAGAGCGCCACCCTGGCCGGTCATCTCGGGAAAGTAATACTCGCCCGACATACCGTTGAAGTAGTCGAAGTCGAGCCCCGTCTCAGCTGCCACTTCGGTGAAAATCGGCGCGCTCGGCTCAGCGCCTACCACGGTGCAGAGCATGCCCGCCGAAGCGACGAGCAGGAGAAGCAAAGTATCGCGGATCTTTCGCATCCGCTGATTCTATGACGAGCCGAATAGCAACTGGCTCTGGCCCGGTGGGAAACTGCAAGATCTCCGAGCTCGAGGGAATCCGCTTCGCGAGACCAAGATCGAGCCGCTTCGGCGCACCGGAGCCGGAGTCCAGGACATCGGATGGCAGACTCGCCATCGCCGGTAGCTCACTGGGTTTCCG
>JBCCGX010001104.1:0-3567 GCA_039029035.1 Acidobacteriota bacterium
CGGAGTCGTCGGAGACGTGGCCGTGGCGGGCGCGTTTCAAGCCGAGCACGCCATCGTAGAAGTCGAGCGACTCAGGGCCGCCAGTGGTGATCAGGCCGGCGTGGGTGACCTGGCTCATCCGTAGTGGTGCGCCCTCGGCGATGCGACCGTAGAGGGGCAACTCGTAGTCGTAGCGTTGGAAGATAATCTGCCGAGTCTCGGGGCGCACCAGCAGCATCTCGCGCACGCACAACATCGGGTCGAGGAAAGGGCGAGCGTCGCCGCCACCACCGTAAATCACTTGCCGTTGCGGCTCGACGAAGTAGATCGGCAGGCCGCGTTCGGCGGCGTCTTCGGAGTGGTTGAGGATCTTGTAGACGTCGCGAGTGACCGCCGCGCCCCAGCGTCCGCCGAGGACTTTCATGTGGGCCAGGCCGAGGCCCTCGTTGCGCGGTGTCTCCCAGACCATCAGGCGGTAGAGGCCGTGGTCGGCGTCCTGGTGCTGTAGGCGGATGGAACGCAGGGACGAGTTGACACCATAGAGCGCTTCGGCTTTGCCGGCCGACAGCTCGCCGCTGCGGCCGACACGATAGCCGTACTGTTGCAGATATTGGATCACCGGGATCGGGTCTGTGGTGCCGATGGCGAGCTCGTGAACGCCGCCGATGGCGGGCTCGTCGTCGGCGAAAGCAGCTGGTGCAAGGCTCGCGGCGACGAGCAAGCCGAGCAAGCTGCAACGGGAGCAGTTCATTCCTTGGTCTCCGGTGGTGGCCCGACGAGGCCGAAGTATTCTCGGTAACCGCAGATCTTCTCGCCGCAGACGTCGAGGGAGATCGCCACTCGATTGTGGTAGGACTGACCGCGTAGCTGGCCATGGTCGCTGAACTCGAAGACGACCCGGTCTTCCTCCGCCGTAACACGGTAGACCTGGTCGATCGTCAGACCGTCAGGAAAGGCTTGGGCGACGTAGTGGAAGAAGTCCTTGGCCTTCTCCCAGCCCCTGTGCTCGCCTTGGTAAGGGCCCATGGGGAAGTGGAAGGTGAAATCCCTGTCCAGGTAGGCCAGAAAGGCCTCCCATTGGCCGGTGGCCAGGCCCTTACGGAAGGCGTCGAAGGCGTCGTTCGCCACGTCCCTGGCGGTCCTCACCCGCGGCGCACGGCTCTCGACCAGGGTCAAGTGCAGGGTGCGGTAGGCCCGGTCGCGATACTTCTCTTTGATCTCCAGGTACCTGGGGTCGGCGAGAAAGCCCTCGGCCGCATCGCGGTCGGGGAATTCGAGCACTGCGTTGATCGGCCAGGCGTCGGTCGTGTTGGCACTCTCGATCCCGGTGCCGACGGCGGACACCTTGGCGCCGTACTCGGCCATCAACGGCCGGGTGCCGGCGAGGTATTGCTCGTAGATCGCCCCGGCGCCGGGCTCGAGCTCGCCCTGCACAAGGAGCAGGATCGGTGGGGGCTCCCAGACGGTCTGGCCGGTGCGGTCGCGTGGGTGGGCAGGTGGTGTCATGGCGAGCTGGACTAGGAGAAGGCTTGGCAGAAGGGTTCTCTTCAGCAATTCGGTATCTCCTCGATCGGTTCTAATCGGCCCCGCCCTGATTGCGCTCCAACAACTCCTCGCGCGTCCCGGCGCGCAGGATGCGGCTCGGCAGGGCCTTCTCCAAAAAGCGCTCGAGGGCCCGCGAAGCGGTGCGCACGCCGTCGAGGTCGACTCCGGTGGCGAGACCCACCTCGCGGCACAGGTAGGCGACGTCCTCAGTGGCGACATTGCCGGTGGCACCGCGCATGATCGGGCAGCCGCCGAGACCGCCGAGGGAGGTGTCGAAGATGGCGATGCCCTCTTCCAGGGCGGCCATCACGTTGGCGATGCCCAGGCCGCGCGTATCGTGCAGGTGCAGCCACTTGACGATCAGGGGATGGGCTTCGTTGACCCGCCGCAACAGGCCGCGGATCTGCAGCGGATGGGCCAGGCCGGCCGAATCCGCCAGGCCGAGCTCGGTGCTGCCGGCGTCGACGAAGCGGCGCGCCAGGTCGAGGACGCGCTCTTCCGGTACTCGGCCCTCGAAGGGGCAGCCGAAGGCTACCGCCAGCACGGCGGAGACCGGTACCCCGGCAGGCTCGGCCAGCCGCACGATGTCGCCGAAGAGGGCGAGGGATTCGGCCACCGACAGGCCGACGTTCTTTTGGTTGTAGGTCTCGGTGACGCAGACCACCAGGCGCAGGCCGTCGGCTGCTGCCTCCAACGCACGCTCGGCCCCTTTCAGGTTAGGCACCAGGGCGAGGTAGCGCACCCCGGGCTTGCGCTCGATGCGCGCCATGACCTCTGCCGCGTCGGCCATCTGGGGAATGACCCGCGGATGGACGAAGGACACCGCTTCGATGTCGCACAGACCGGCCTCGGCCAGGCGCTCGATGGTCCTCACCTTGAGCTCCGTGGGGATAAAGCGTTGCTCGGCCTGGAAGCCGTCGCGCGGGCCGACGTCGACCAGTCGCACGGACTCAGGCAGCGGCATCCGAAGGCTCCCCTGGGAGGTCGTCGAGGTAAGCAAGGGCGTCATCGAGCTCGACCACGTCGCCGTACTTGCCGTGCATGTCGAGCAGGTTGGCGGCGTGGGGCTCGGCAGCGCGGTCACCGACGCACTGCCGCGGCACGATGGGGCGGAAGCCGTGTTGCAGGGCGTCGACCACCGAGGCGCGGACGCAGCCCGAGGTGGTGCAGCCGGTGACCAGCACGGTGTCGACAGCGAGGGCGACGAGGGTCGAAGCCAGGGCGGTACCGAAAAAGGCGCTGGCGTATTTCTTGTCGATCACGGTATCTTCGGGGCGCCGCCCGAGGCGCGGGTCGAGCTCGATCCAGCGCGAGCCTTGCTGCAGCGTTGCCAGCGAAGGCACCTTGCGCAGGAAGTGGCCTGCGTCGCGGCAGTCCGGTCCATAAGAGGTGGTGGTGAAGAAAACAGGGATGCCGCGGCCTCGGCCGGCGTCGAGCAGCCGGCGGATGGCGGCAACCTCGTCGTCGAGCTCGGCGGCGAGGGGCGAGTCGCGGTCGGTGAAGCCGAGGATGATGTCGACCACCAGAATCGCCGGTCGCTGGCCGTAGCCGACCTCGCCGGCCAGGCCCGTGTGGCGGTAATCGGCGAGAACCGCCTCGACGTCGCGCTCGGGCACTCAGATCACCTCGTCCCGGCGCAGGGTCTCGACCTCCTCGGCCGAGAGGCCGAGGAAACCTTCGAAGATCTCCTGGTTGTGGGCACCGAGATCGGGCCCGGCCCAATCGGTACGGCCGGGCGTCTGCGAAAGCTTTGGGGCGATCGCCGGTACCTTGAGCGGCCGGCCGCCGACCTCGACCTCTTCGAACAGACCGCGAGCCTGAAAGTGTGGGTCGTTGACCATCTCCACCACACTGTTGATCGGACCTGCCGGCACCTTGGCCTCGTCGAGTTGGGCGAGCACATCCTCCAAGGTGAGGGTCGCGGTCCACTGCGCCAGAGCCTCGTCGACCTCGTCTTGGTGCTGGACCCGGCCGTCGTTGGACGCCAGTCGCGGGTCGTCGGCCAGGTCGGGCCGGCCGGCGGTCTGCATCAGCCGGCGGTAG
>JBCCGX010001105.1:0-3561 GCA_039029035.1 Acidobacteriota bacterium
CCGGCACGGCAAAGCGACCCATCGGGCCAACCTCGTACCTGGACGCCCTGCTTTACCGCGAGGCCCTCGCCGACCTGGGCGAGCTGGCGCCCTGGGGCATCCTGTACAACCTGGTGCTCACTGTGCCATCCGGAGAAGATTCGGCCCCCGGCAAAACGATCTACAACATCGGCTCGGCGGTGGCGCCGGAGCACTTCGACTTCTTCGGCGTCCGCTTCGCCCTCGGTCGCGACTTTCTGCCCGAAGAGCACCGTGCCGATGGACCGCCGGTAGCAGTGATCGACTACACCTTCTGGCGCCGCCACATGGGTGCCGACCCGGACGTCGTCGGCCGATCTCTGCACCTCAATGGACGCCCGTTCACTGTCATCGGCGTCACGCCGCGCGGCTTCGACAACACCGGCCTGCCCCATGCCGTTTACGTGCCGGCGGCGCGCTACGACGACGTGGCCGGAACGCTGGCCCTGGGCGACCGCGAAGAGCGCCGTTTCAAATGCCTGTTGCGGCTGGCCGCAGGCGTACGACCGGAGCAAGCCGAGGCGCGCCTGGCCGCCGTCGCCGCGAGCCTCGACAAGGAGCATCCTTGGCCGGAAGAGGAACGGCGCCAGATCCGCGTGCACCGCATCGGTTCTTTGGATCTGGATCCCGAGGCCTCGAGCCAGATGTTGGCTGGAGCCGTGGGTCTCTTGCTGCTTCTGGCCTGCGCCAACGTGGCCAACCTACTCCTGGCACGGGCCGCGGGGCGACAGCGGGAGATCGCGGTGCTGACCGCGCTCGGCGCCGGACCGCAGCGGATCGCGCGACGACTACTGACGGAGAGCGGCCTCCTGGCCTTAGCCGGCGGCACCCTGGGCTTGCTCGTCGCCCGCTGGCTGCTGGTCGCCATCCGGCCCTACCACGAGTACATGCCGATCGGCTACGGCCACTTCCTGGAGGGCAACGAATGGATCCGCTATGACGACCGCGTGCTCGGCTTCACCCTCCTGGTAACTCTCGTCACCGGCGGCCTCTTTGGCCTGGCGCCGATGGCCCACGCCGCGCGAACGGACCTGGTGGGTGCGCTGAAGAGTGGCCGCGGTGAAGGCGGACCGGGCCGACGACTGAGTGCCCGTCAGGTCCTGGTGGTGGCCCAGGTCACCCTCGCCACCGCCCTTCTGCTGCTTGCCGGGCTGCTGATGCGCAGCCTGCAGGGACTCGAAGAGCGCTCGCTCGGTTTCGACACCGAGCGGCAGCTGATGGCAGCCGTGGTCACCGTGCAACTCCCCGGCGACACCCCGGCCGAGCGCCGAGCGGCCCAGCGGCGCTTCTACGAAGCGGGCCGGCAGCGGCTAGCCGAGCTGCCGGGCGTCGAGAGCGCGACCCTCACTTCGGAGGTCCCCGGCGTTGGCCGAGTCAGTCCTGGCCGCGTGGTCTTGCCACAGCAGCCGGACGATGCTTTTCGGGTCGACCTATTACAGATCGGACCGGAGTATTTTCAGACCTTCGGCATGTCTCTGCTACGTGGCCGCGATTTCGAGCCCGGCGACCGCGCCAGTGCAGCGGGCGCAGCAATCGTCAATCAAGCTTTTGTCGACCGTTTCTTCGCCGACGTCGAGCCCCTTGGCCAGGAGTTGCGCTGGGCAGGCCTGGCGACTGACGCTGCCGACGACCGCTTCCGGGTCGTCGGCGTGGCACCGGACGTCCGCCACGCGTCCCGCCGCGAGGAGCCGGCGCCCCTCGTCTACCTGCCGCTCGCCCAATACGTCCGCAAGAGCTTGCTGGTGGCGGTGGCGCGGACTGCAGGCCCGCCCGGGTCGGTCCTGCCGGCGGCCCGGCGCGCCCTCGCCACCGCCCACCCCAATCTCGCGGTGACCGAGCTCGGCACTTTTGACGAGATCACCTACGACCTGATGGAACAGAAGCTACAGAGCCTCCTCTCCGGGCTGTTCGGTCTGTTCGGCCTGGTGCTGGCCTGCCTGGGGATCTACGGCGTGATGAGCTGTGCGGTGAGTTATCGCCTGCGCGAGCTCGGCATCCGTGCCGCCCTCGGAGCGACGGCCCGTGATCTGGTGCGTCTGATCCTCGGCGAGGCGTCCCGCTTGACAGCGATCGGGGTCCTCTTCGGCATGGCTCTGACCCTGGCCGCGACCAAGCTGATAGCGAGCCTGCTCTACAGCGTGTCTGCCGCCGATCCGCTGACCTTCTTCACCTTGCCAGCCGCCCTCGCCCTGATCGCCCTCGCAGCCGCCTGGCTGCCGGCCTGGCGTGCCGGGCGGGTGGATCCAAAGGCAGTGCTGCAAGAGCACTAGTCAAACGGACACTACCCCCAGGTTCCGGGGAAATCGAGCTTCGGTGGCGGGATTCGCCAACTGATGCCGTAGTCATGGGAAAGCCGCCTCAACGGCAAGTCTGAAGCGTTGATCGAGCTCTTCGATCGCGCCATCCCTTAACGCTCGCGCCACGGCCAGAGGCCGCGGATGCGACCGGACAACTACGGAGGAAGAAACCATGACCACCACGACCTGGCCCACAACGCAGTGTTTCGAGGACCCGAACCATATCGTCGGCACGCCGTTCTGCCTCGCTGCGGTGTCAAAGAATGCCCAGGGCGTTCTCGACCGATTGAAAGTGAAGACCCAGCAGTGCCCGTCGGGGGGCTGCCCGACGCTGCGCACGGTCCACCAGCTCGAGGTCCAGACCCAATCCCATGCCCCCTGCGACAGCGCGCTGTCGCAGAACCTGGACGGCATCTTCGTCGTCAAAGAGCTCTACACCGCTTTCGACGGCAACGGCGAGCGCCGTGGCTTCCACGTTGGCAAATTCGAGTGGAACGCCAATGGTGGTGTCGCCTCCGTCGTCGGTGAGGTGAAAGGCATCACCAATGCCGGCACCCACCGTGCCCCGATCTTTCAGAACTGCCAGCCCTGCGACGCCAAGGGCTTCATGGAAGGCTATTTCTGCGGCCGCGTGGTCGACACCCAGATCGGCCAGCTGAAGAACTGCTTCGTGCAGGGTACCTACCGCTTCCGCTTCGATCCCTCGCAGGAAGCGCAGACGACCAGCACCCAGGGCACCCTGGAAGCGGTCCTGATCTGCCCCTGCCCCTGATCCTGCCCTGATTCCCGCCTCGCCCCTACCTTCGGCGGCCCGCGTTCGCCGGGCCGCCCTCGCCGCCTCCCGGCGGCTCCGTGCCACCGCCTTCTGCCACTAGCCTGGAAAATTTAGCCGCCTGAGAGCGAGGCGTGAACGGACCGGGGTTCAACAATTTTCGAAGGCGTCGCCAGAGCACAGCGCCTCTCGAGGTCCCTTCGCCAAGCCCCCGAGCGCGGGCCTTGAGCGCCGGAGCGACAGGCTGGATGAATTTTTCCGACGAGATGCCCGGGTCGTCCAGCCCTTCGACCGTTCGCCTCGCATCTACGGCGACCCGCCCCGCGGGGTACAAATCGCTGCACCGGTCCTCCGGACCGTCCGCGTTGACTTGTGAGGCTTGCCCGTCAACGAGCAAGCCAGTCCATGCTGACTCAAAGGAGGGCCTGATGATTCGATACCTCGATTTCCTTCCTACTGACCAACCCACGCAGG
>JBCCGX010001106.1:0-3557 GCA_039029035.1 Acidobacteriota bacterium
AGCGGTGGCGAGGCGGAAGATCTCGCGACGTGCCTCGCGGCGATGGATCCGGAGCTGGTGGAGCAGCTGGCGCGCAGCTTCTCGACCTACTTTCAGGTGGTCAACCTGGCGGAGAAGATCCACCGGATCCGCCGCCGCCGCGACTACCTGCGCAGCGCGACGATCCAGCCCGGCAGCTTGGAGGATGTTTTGCGCCAACTGCGCCGGGCCGGGCTCGATGTGAAAGAGGTGCACGAGCTGTTCTGCGCTATGGCGATCGAGCCGGTGTTCACCGCCCATCCCACCGAGGCGACTCGACGCGCCATCCTCGAGAAGCATCAGGCGATCGCCCGGCGATTGGTCGAGCGGTTCGATCCATCGCGTACCCCGCCGGAGGAGCGCATCGCCCTGGAGCGCATCCGGGCCGAGGTCACCACCGCCTGGCAGACGGAAGAACATCCCTCGATCCGACCCTCGGTGGCGGACGAGCTCGACCACGTCCTGTTCTTCGTCACCGACGTGATCTATCGCATCGTGCCGCCGTTCTACGAGGCCCTCGAGGAGGCCCTCGAAGCCGTCTACGGCGAGGCCGCGAGGGACCTCGAGGTGCCCACCTTTCTGCGCTTTGCCTCGTGGGTCGGTGGCGATATGGACGGCAACCCCAACGTCACCGCCGAGACGCTCTTGGCGACCCTACGCGAGCACCGCGGTCGCGCCCTCGCTTGCTATCGGCGCGAGATCGCTGCCCTGGCCAGGCATCTCACCCAAAGCGACTGCTGCATCGCCTACGACCCGGAAATCAGTGACCTGTCGCAGCGTTATGCCGGTCTCGTCCCCGAGGTCTATGAGACGATTCCGTCGCGCTACCGCGACATGCCCTATCGGGTGTTTCTCGAGCTGATGCTCGGTCGCCTGGAGCGCACCGACCGCGACGCGGCGGGGGGCTATGCCGACGTCGGTGAGCTGACCCGCGACCTGCAACGGATCGCCAGGAGCCTGGAGGCGAATCGAGGACAGCACGCTGGCCTGTTCGCCGTGCGTCGCCTGCTGCGGCGGGTCGAGACCTTCGGCTTTCACCTCGCCACCCTCGACGTGAGGCAAGACGCCGGGGTCCATCGCGCGGTCATCGGCCGGCTGCTCGGCGATGCCGAGTGGGCCGAGCGCAGCGCCGCCGAACGGGCCGAGCGTCTGCGCCGCGAGCTGGCCTCGGCCGAGCCGCGCCAGGCACCGGCGGACGACGGCGAGTCCGTCGCCACCCTGGAAGTCTTTCGGGCCTTGGTCGAGAGCCGGCAACGCTACGGCCGCCGGGCCACCGGCCTTTACATCATCAGCATGGCCCGGGACGTCGACGACGTTCTGTCGGTCCTCTTGCTGGCGCGGTGGGCCGGTTTGGTCGAAGATGGGGACGTGCCCTTGGACGTCGCTCCCCTGTTCGAAACGGTGGGTGATCTCCAAGCGGCTCCCGAGACCATGCAGACGCTGTTCGACGACCCGGTCTACCGCCGCCACCTGGCCACCCGCGAGCACCGCCAGATGGTGATGATCGGCTATTCCGACAGCAACAAAGATGGCGGCCTTGCGGCCTCCCGTTGGGCCTTGCAGAAAGGGCAAGCGGCCCTCGTTGCCACCCACGAAGCGGCGGGTATCGGCCTGACCATCTTCCACGGCCGCGGCGGGACCATCAGCCGCGGTGGCGGCAAGACCCGTCGGGCGGTCCTGGCGGCGCCGCGCGGATCGGTCGGCGGCCGTCTACGGCTCACCGAGCAGGGTGAGGTGATCAACGCCAAGTACGGTCTACGGGGTATCGCCCTGCGTACGCTCGAGCTCGCCACCGGCGCCGTCGCTCTGACCACCGCCACGCCACCACCGGCGGATGCGCGCGAGCCGCGTTGGACGCAGATGATGGACGAGATCGCGGGCCACAGCCGGCAAACCTATCGCGGGCTGGTCTACGACGACCCGGGCTTCTACGACTACTTCCGCCAGGCGACGCCGATCGATGTGATCGAACGCATGTTGATCGGCTCGCGCCCGGCGTCGCGCAGGGCCCGAGCCGGGATCGACGGCCTGCGCGCCATCCCGTGGGTCTTCGCTTGGACCCAGAGCCGCCACATCCTGCCCGGCTGGTACGGGCTCGGCAGCGGACTCGAGCAGGCGGTCGCCCGGCACGGGCGCGACGCGGTGGCCGAGATGGTTCGTGAATGGCCTTACTTGCGGGCGCTACTGGAAGATGTCGAGATGGTGCTGGCCAAGGCCGACATGCCGATCGCGGCGCGCTACGCGGGTCTTGCGGCCGAGGCCGGGGCGCCGATTTTCGACCGGATCCGGGCCGAGTTCGACCGCACGGCGCGCTGGGTTCTCGATCTCTCGGGCTCCGAGACGCTGCTCGAATCCGATGTCACGTTGCAGCGCTCGATTCGCCTGCGCAACCCCTACGTCGATCCCATGAGTCTGCTGCAGGTCGATCTCCTGCGCCGCTGGCGCGCCAGCGAGCGCTCCGACGATGCCCTGTTCCACGCCCTGCTGTCGACGGTCCACGGGATCGCTCAGGGACTACAGAATACGGGTTAGCATTCCGCTCGAGAGAATCGTCGGGGAGGAGGAGCCGTCATGTCGGAGAAGAAGAAGCATTGGCTGCCGCCGATCGCCGGTCGCGGCCGGATCGTCGGCCGGATCACCTGGCTCTTGCTCGCCGCCGGGCTGGTTGCCATCCTGTGGATGCAGAACAGCGATGCCTTCGGCGACCATGGCATGGCGAATGGCATGTCGATGTTCGTCGGCCTGCTAATCGTGATGGTCTGGATCCTGTGGTTCCTCCTGGCCAGCGGCCAAGCCTGGTGGATGCGTCTGGTGCCACTCGTCGGTGCGGTTCTGCTCGGCTATGCCTTCAACGCGCTCTATCGTGTGGAGGGATTCTCCGGCGAGTTCATCCCCCGTTTCGTCCCGCGCTCGGCCGAGGCGCCGGATCGCCAGCTGCAATCGGCCGAAGCCCTGGCTGCCGCCGGCGTCGCTGTCGATCTGGTGACCACGACGCCCAACGACTTCCCGCAGTTCTTGGGACCTCAGCGCGATCAGACGATCGATCACCTGCGGCTGGCGCGCGATTGGCAAGCGCAGCCGCCGAAGCCCCTCTGGCGCCAGCCGATCGGTGCTGGCTGGCCGGGCTTTTCGGTGGTCAACGGATACGCTGTCACCATGGAGCAGCGCGGTGACCAGGAGCTGGTGAGCTGCTACGACGCCGACACCGGCGAACCGCGTTGGACCTACGCCATCGACGCGCGCTACGAGATGACCATGGCCGGCACCGGCCCGCGGGCAACACCGACGATCGACGAGGGTATGGTCTACACCCAGGGTGCCACCGGCCGTCTGCTAGCCCTCGACGGCGCCACGGGTGAGTTGGTGTGGGAGAAGGATCTGCTCGCCGAGCTCGGGATGACCCCCGAGCAGGAGGCGGCGGAGCTGCCCTACGGCCGTTCCGGCTCACCGCTGGTGATCGACGATCTGGTGGTCGTGCCGGGCGGCGGATCGATGAGCGGTCGCCGCGCCTCCCTGATCGCCTACGACAAGAAGACCGG
>JBCCGX010001107.1:0-3552 GCA_039029035.1 Acidobacteriota bacterium
ACCGTCCATCTGTCGCCAGAGTCGCCGCTGCTGGGGCGACAGACGGAATCCTTCGATAATCTGTTCGGGCTGGCTTTCCATGCTCGACCTCTCAAGAACTCGACTTAAGAACCAACGTCCTCTCAGAATCCTGCTCGACCGCTTCAGTTCGAGCTTCCGTGGGCCTCGGTCATCGCCACCAGCACCTTGCGTTCGCCGCTAAAGGGATGGCGTCCATGGGCGACGAGCATGTTGTCGAGCAACAGCACATCGCCCTTCTGCCATGGGAAGGCCACCGACTCTTCGTCGTAGGCTGCGCGGATCTCTTCCAGCATCGCGCCGTCGAGTGCCGACCCATCGCCGAAGCAGGCGTTGCGCGGCAAGTCGTCCGGTTCGAACTCCGACAACAGGCCGTCCCGGACTTCCGCCGGCAAGCTGGAGAAGTGGAAGAGGTGCGCCTGGTTGAACCACACGTCGTCGCCGGTCAGTGGATGGACCGCTGTGGCTTGACAGCGTTGACGGGTGCGGAGCCGGTCGCCCGACTTCCATTCGAGCTCGATGCCGGCTTGTTGGCAGAAGGCTTCGACCTCACCACGTTCCTCGGTTTGGAAGACGGTCTGCCAGGGTAGATCGATCCCTTCACCGTAGTTGCGCACGTACATGACGCCCTTCTCCGTAAAGAGACTTCGGATCGCGGGGTCGATGCGGCGAAAGACCGCCCGGCTATCGGCGATCGGCGTCTCTCCGCCTTCGGCAGCGGGCACGGCACAGAAGAAGAAGATCTTCATCGGCCAACTGCGCGAGTAGGCCATCTCGTTGTGCATCGGAATCGATCGCGCCGCCGGGTACTCGGTCGAGGTATAAACCTCCCCTTTGACCTGGCTGCGCGGTGTCGAACGGTAGGTGTACTCGAGCAGTTCGCCCGAGACCGCCGCGGCCAAGCGAGAGAGGTCCTCGGGCGTAGCGATGCGGAAGCCGCGAAACAGTACGCCACCGTTCTCGCGCAGCCATCGCCCGATCGTCTCGCGGTGACTCGACGCCCAATCAGCGAGGCTCACACCCTCGAGAGCCGGACGGACAGCCAGAGGCAGGCGCTCACCGGGCCGCAGCGGTTCACTGCGTACCATCGACGCAGTAGACGTTGCGACAGCCCGACGTCGCGGCAATTTGCCCAAACTAGGTCTTGCGGATTTCACAGTCTGTGTCATGTCTTTACCACCCTCCTCTTGGCTCTTTGTCGATCGACTCGTCCCCTCTTCAGTCGCCTCTTGAGGGATCTTTCGAACTCTTTCTTGCGGTCGTCCGAGCGTCGCTGTTGGGAGACCTCGATGACCTTGCGGAGCTCCGCGAGAGTGTTCTCCGGCTGGCGACAGACGGCTCCGATCAAGCTGTCCAGATCCGTCACCATCTGACGCATCCTCGACGGTTTGAACAGATCGGTCCGATAATGCACTTGCAACTCCACCCGACCTTCGGTCTCGGTCAAGTAAACGATCAGGTCCGAGTGCGCCAACTCGGGTGTGTTGGCCACTACGGGGTTCACTTCGAGATTCGGCAAGCGTGGGATCGGATGCCCCTCGGCCTGCATGTCGAGCTTGATCTGGAACAGCGGCTGGCTCTCGAAATCGCGCTGTGGATTGAGTGCCTCGACCAGCTTCTCGAAGGGCAGGTCCTGGTGGGTGTAGGCGTCGAGAGTCACCCGCCGAACCCGGCGCAGAAGCTCGCGGAACGTCGGGTTGCCCGACAGGTCGGACCGCAGCACCACAGAATTGATGAAACAACCGATCAAGTCTTCGACTTCCCCCCGGTTGCGATTGGCCAGGTTGCTGCCAACCACGATGTCTTGCTGACCACTGGCTTGATGGAACAACACATCGAAGAGCGCCAGGAAGACCATGAAGAGCGAGGCGTTCTCGGACTGCGCCAACCGTGCAAGCTCACGTCGCACCGAGACCTCGATGGTGTGGCTCTCGATGGCTCCGGCGAAGCTACGCTCCCTCGGCCGGGCGAAATCGGTCGGCAGCTTGAGCGGAGGCAGCGCCTGCAGCTGCCGAGTCCAATACTCGAGCTGGGCCTTCGCTTCGGCTTGTTCGAGCCAGCGCTCCTGCCACCGTGCATAGTCGGCATATTGGATGCGCAAGCCAGGCAACGACGGCGTCTCACAGCGAACCTTCGCGGCGTAGAAGAACGCCAGTTCACGGCTCAGAATCTCCATCGACCAGGCATCTGAAACGATGTGGTGCATCGCCGAAGCCACCACGTGTTCGTCGTCGGCGAGGCGCAGCAAGAGAATCCTCAAGAGAGGGCCGCGCGCCAGGTCGAAGGGCCGCCGACCCTCCTCGGCAGCCAGTCGCAGGGCCTCCGCTTGCCGGCTCTGGCCTGACAATCCACTGAGGTCGACCCGCGGCAATGCGATTCGAAGCGACGCCGCGATCTGTTGCACTGGCTGTCCCTGCCGGGTCGGGAAGCAGGTCCGCAAGGCCTCATGGCGTCCAACGATCGACTGCAAGCTCGCATCCAGCGCTTGGATGTCGAGAGCTCCGTTAAACCGCAGGACCGAAAGGAGAATGTAGGCGCTGCCGCCGGGTTCCAGCTGTTCGATGAACCACATGCGTTGCTGGGCATAAGACAAAGGCAGCACCGTGTTGTCGCGGCGCGGCTCGGGTACCAGAGCCTCCCCTAGCGCCGTCGACTCAGAGGGCGGAATGACCTGGGCGTCACGGACACGCTCCGCCAGGGCAGCCACCGTCGGCCGGTCGAAAAGCACGCCGAGGTCGAGCTCTCGATCGAATCGGTCGCGCAAGCGAGTGAGGACTTGAGTGGCCAGCAGCGAGTGGCCCCCGAGCTCGAAGAAGTCATCGTGCACACCGATCGGCGACACCCCCAAGAGGCCCTGCCAGATCTCGGCAATCGCTTCTTCGATGGCATTCCGGGGAGCGGCATAGGGAGTCGCCAGAGTGGGCCGGGAGGTGTCCTCCAAGGTCTCCCCCGCAACCGCTTGCCCTGCACCCTTCTTAGCGCTGACCCGCAACCAAGACCTCGCTCGTTCGGTCAGGTCGCCGGTCGAGACGATCATGCGATCTTCCGCCGCCACTGCCACCTGCGCCAGGAGACGTCGGAGGGTCTCGACGCCCTCCTGCGGCGTAAGACCGAGCTCGGTCCCCGTCGTGTCGGCCGGCGGGGTCCAATGCCAACCGTCCCAATCGACACTGAGCCACGGCGTCCCCGCATCGCGGTTGCGCCATTGCACATAAGCGTCGGCGAAGGCGTTGGCGGCGGCGTAGGCGGCAAAACCCAGGCCCCCGAGAACGGCCGACAAGGACGACGTCAGGAGGCAGAAATCGAGCTGCCGGTCGGCGAGAGCGCTGGCCAGCGCATAGAGACCGTACACCTTGGGTCGGAACTGCTCCTCACTCTCGCTCCGACCGGTCGTCGCCAAAGGATGGAAGGCCCGCTCGCCGACGACACCCGCGGCATGGATCACACCGTGTAGAGCACCAAAACGCGCGACCGTTCCGTCCACCACTTCCTGAGCGGCGCCCGGGTCGGCCATGTCCGCAGAGGCCACCCAGA
>JBCCGX010001108.1:0-3551 GCA_039029035.1 Acidobacteriota bacterium
CAACCAGCGCCGGCACCCTCGGCAGCTACACCTACGACTTCCAGGGCCTGCGCGTCAGCAAACAAGCCTCCGCCGGCGGCCTGGAGCAATACGTTTACGACGACCAAAGCGTCCTCCAACGCACCAGCGACAGCGGCCGTACCACCCACTACGACTACGGCCCCGACCGCCTACTCTCCGTTGAAGACAGCCAAGATGGCCGCGCTTACTACCTCTTCGACGCCCTAGGCTCAATTAGCGATCTAACCACCCTCGGCGGCGCCGTCCTGGCGCGCTACCAATGGGACGCCTGGGGCAACAGCCGCGGCCAACTCGATACCGCGGCCAACCCCTTCGGCTTCACCGGTCACGAGCACGACGACGAGTCCGGTCTGATCCACGCCAAAGCCAGGTTCTACGACCCGGAGATCGGGCTGTTCCTGAGCCACGATCCGGTGTTCGGGGACCCAAGCAACCCGCCGAGCCTGCATCGGTATCTGTACGCCTTCCAGAATCCGACCGTGTTTGTGGATCCGGATGGGCGGATACCTGTCGTGCGCAACGCTGCCGAGTTTCAGGAGCGGCTAGCTGACAATCCGGCGTTGATTCGTCCCTTGGCTGAGAGATTCTTCGGCGAAGGGGCGGCGGACGATATAGATCTGGCTTTGGCGGCAGCAATCCTCGAGCGGAGTTCTGCCGGCACACGGCTGATCAACTCCGCCCTCAACGCTGGGCTACTCTTCTCGGTCATCGAGCAAGACCGAGTCGACCAGCTGACGCCGGAAGCTCGAGAGGAGCTCGCGGCAGAGCTCGACAGCTTCCTCGGTTTCGTTCGCGATACACAGACTACGATCAACTTGATCCAAGAGAATCCGCTGGCAGCTGGCGCTGAGGTGATTCGGTTTGCCAAAGCGCGGGGTCGTGAGGGCCTCGAGTTTCTCAAGAGAGCTCTCTCGGGCGACGAGAAGGCCGCCTTCGAGCTCGAGAAAACCTTGAAGGGTCTTGGGCTTGATTCTTTGACCGTCGCGGTGACCTGAATTTTCGGTAAGGCTGCCACTTCCGGTAGCTCAGCGATCCGCAGTCGTGGGTTGGTGGGCGATCTCTTCGCCGCGATCCGCGGTCGGCGCCAGGCGAACGTTGATGTCGATGGGCCCGACGTCAGCCGATCTCAAGAAATAGATGCGCAGGCAGCTCTTGGAAGAAGAGAATCTCTTCCGGAGCAAGGCTTTGAAGTCGGCGAGCTACTACCAAGCGGAAGAATTGCAGGTAGTGGGCCTGGTACAGCTGCGACCATAAGGGTAAGGCACTTCACCAGTGTCAGTGGAAAGAATGCGATTGATAAAGATCGGGTCATTCGTGCAAGTGATCAGGATCGTGTCTTTACGGTCCGTGCCAGAGGTAAGGCTGGAGCGCCGCGAGATGTGGAGGCGAAGCTTGGTATCAAACGTGGTCGTGGGAACGCGTTTGTTGAATTTGATATACTTGTTGATGAGATTGAAGTGGTGAATAATCCGATTACTGGAGCGAGAGAATTTGTCCTCAAGGGAGATGTGTCTCTCGAAGGTAGGAACCCAAAGTTCTTCTCGAATCGCTAGGTGGAGGAGCGTATGGCCCGGGATGAAGTGATGATCAAGGTGCCGTTGGCGGAAGTGAGAGAGTTGTTTTTCCTCCTAGAGGAAACACAGGACTTCTTTCATCAGCCTCTGAACTACGGCGATAGCGAACAGGTCAACGCTTTCGTGAAGGGTGGTTTCTACGAGAGAGTCAAGAAGGCTTACTACGAGACTGTATGGAACTGGCTCCCGGCCGATTCCCAAGAAGAGATAACATCCCGCTAACCTCTTGCCGTTCTTCCATCGGCGGCGCAACCAGTCTACCCACCTGGCTAAAGCGCTCGCTGCCAGTGTCACTGCCACCGCGAGTCCACTCGACGACCGTTAGCAGGTTGTTGTTACGATCCCCGGTCGACGCAACACCCTTACCTCTACGACGCCAACGGCAAGAGCACCCGACTCACCGACCCGGCGGGGGAGATCACCACCTAGACCTATGACGACCTGAATCGCGTCGAGAGCGGCCTCATCCCCGGCGGCTGCACGACCGGCTACGAGTACCTCAAGAACGGCCTGCTGAAAAAGGTCACGTACCCCAACGGCACCACCGCCGAGCACAGGCAACCGCGCGCAGCAGATCGAAGCTCACAGCAGCCTGGCACCGGAAACCACCACCTACACCTACGACGATTCAGCGTCAGCCACCCCGGCCCAGATCACCACCTACACCTACGATGGTGCCGGCAATCGCCTGACCGAGGCCGAGACCGACCTCGGCGGCAGCACCGTCCTAGGCGACAAGACCTACGTCTACAACAGCCGCAACCAGCTCACTGATCTGGCCAACGCGCTCGATCCCGCCGCCAGCGTCACCTACGCCTACGACACCAACGGCAACCAGCTGAGCCGCACCCAGGGCAGCAAAGTCACCGAATTCACCTTCGACCTGCGCGATCGTCTCACTACGGTCGACACCAGCGCCGGCACCCTCGGCACCTACACCTACGACTTCCAGGGCCTGCGCGTCAGCAAACAAACCTCCGCCGGCGGGCTCGAACAATACGTCTACGACGACCAAAGCGTCCTCCAGCGCACCAGCGACAGCGGCCGCACCACACACTACGACTACGGCCCCGACCGCCTGCTCTCCGTCGAAGACAGTCAAGACGGCCGGGTCTACTACCTCTTCGACGCCCTGGGCTCCGTCAGCGACCTCACCACCCCCAACGGCGCCGTGCTAGCGCGCTACCAATGGGACGCCTTGGGGCAACAGCCGCGGCCAACTCGACACCCAGGCCAACCCCTTCGGCTTCACCGGCCACGAGCACGACGACGAGTCCGGCCTGATCTACGCCAAAGCCAGGTTCTACGACCCCGGGATCGGGCTGTTTCTGAGCCACGATCCCGTCTTCGGCGATCCAGCAACTCGCCGAGTCTGCATCGGTATCTGTATGCCTTCCAGAATCCGACGGTGTTCGTCGATCCCGATGGCAGGCGGCCTCGCTCGCCGTCGCCAGTGGAGTTCGCTCGAGACCTCGAAGACTTCGAGAGTGCTCAGAATAGGTTACTGCCAGCCAAGGAAGAGCTCGAAAAGATCAAGCTTGTGATCGAGGAACTTGCCGACGATCCCTTGTCATTAGGTGCCTCAGGCGGTTTCCATTTTGCAGCCCTAGCCACTCGCAGGGGGGAGCTAGAAGCCCGGATTGCCGCGGAGGAGCGAGCGTTGGCCCGCCAATTGGATCAGTTGCAGGAGAGCCTGGACTTCTTCGGTGAAGTCAATGCTGTTATCGAGAGCTCTGACGGTCCGGAGTCCGCAGCCCAATCTCTAGTCGAATTTCTCGACGAGAAGCGAGAGCTTTCACAGCTCGAAGCAGTCCGGAAGGCTGGACTTTTCCTCGATGTCTGAATTGCGACGCCACCTGTCAAGTCCTTTCGGGTGTTGGAGAATCACGGGAAGGGATCGAGGCTCTGGAGTTCCTGCTCGTGAACGCGATCACGTCTCTGACTGTAGAGGCGGTC
>JBCCGX010001109.1:0-3550 GCA_039029035.1 Acidobacteriota bacterium
CTCGACCCGGCGTAGAGCGGTGCGGTAGCGGATCCGGTGGCGTAAGCGCTCGGCGAGGGCTTCGGGCAGCCGATCATTGCCGCCGGCGATGACGTAGACAGCGGCCATCTGCAGGCGACGAACCTGGTCGCGGATCACCGACAGGGCGGAGACGGTGCGGGTGCTGTTGTAGTTCAGCGCCACTTCGATCAGCTGAATCGCTGCCGGACTGGCCCCGAGCTCGACCAACAAGTCGTGCAGTGACAGGCGGTCGTAGCGCGCGAAGCCCTCTTCGAGCACGCGTCTCGGCTTGCCGATCTCACGCGCGATCGGTCCGAGGTAGAGGCCGAGCAAGCCGAAAGGGGCGGCGCGGCGCTCTGCCTCGGAGAGCTCGACGGGCCAGAGCGAGGGATCGCGGCGCAGCTCGGAGAGGCGGTAGGTCTTGTCACCCAGAATAACCAGCACGTCGGAGCGTGCCTCGCCACCTGCCAGAGGCACGAGGGAGAGGCCGAGCTCGTAGACCAGGGTCATCAGAGTACGGTAGGTGCCGCCGATGAGGTCGCCGCCGGCTTCGGCGTAGAACCCGTCGGCAAAGTCGGAGCGCAGCGTGCGGATGCGCCCGCCAGCACGCCCAGCAGCCTCGAGGACGACCACGTCACAACCTGCCCGGTCAAGCTCCCAAGCGGCGGCCAGGCCCGCCAGGCCAGCCCCGACTACCAGTACCCGGGGGCGCTGATCGGCCATCGCAGGCAAGCGCCGTGGGGCGGCCAGCGCGGCCGTGGCAAGGGAGGCTTGGCGTAGGAAGGTGCGTCGGCTTGACATGACTCGCCTCCAGGTTCGGATCAGAGAATCGTCGTTTCTTCGAACAATGTGTCATACTATTTGTTCTAGATCTAGTACAATCAGCGAGCCCGCACGAAAGCGCGACGCCGCACCTGACCGCTTCGGACCGACAAGGAGACCGACCATGCGCCTGTCTTTGATCGCTTGGACCCTGATGCTTGCTCTCATCCTGCCCGCCACAACGGCTGCGCTGGACGTCGACGACCCGACCGGCGCCGTGCAGGCGATGCAGAAGTTGCAATGCCACTTGGAGGACGGCAAGCCGGCGATCTACTGGTGGAGTGGCTCGACCTACAGTCGGGTGCCGGGCGAAAAGGATCGGCGGTTGTTCGACTACGAGGGTATGAACATCCGTACCTGCAAGACCCTCGAGCACGAGGACTATGGCTACGGCTACACCATGGTCTCGAAGGAAGTTCTGATCTACCTCGATCCCGAATCCGGCGAGATCCTGCGCACCTGGGAGAACCCCTGGACCGGGGACGAGGTCGAGGTCGTCCACATCGCTAACGACCCGGTCAACTCGCGCGGCCCGAGTTGGGCCAACGGACCTCGCGGCCCCTACCGTTTCGACGCCCAGGTCAAGGACGGCCGCGGTTGGCTGCGGTTCGAGGTCCCCCTCTTCTACCCCAACCCCCTGGGCGGCGACTACCAGAAGTACATTGGGGGCACCTACCAGGCAATCGAAATGTTCAGCTGGTACTTCGACGCCGAGGCCCTGGCCGACGACTCGGTCGGCGGCCTCGACGATGCCCATGTCGGCTGGGCCCGGGTCGCCCAATGGCTGCCCTGGATGGAGATGGGCAGCCGTGTCGGCCAGGTGATCTACCACGGCGCCGGTAAGCGGGTGCGTAGTTGGGACGATCTGCCCGAGGTGCTGCGCCACGAGATCGCTACCAACTACCCCGGCTTCGACGCGCCGCCACCGCTCGACGACAAGCGCCGCAACGAGACCAGTTGGACGTACTTCAAGCGGCGGATCGACAAGGTGAACGCCGAGGCCGAGGACGCCAGCGGCGCCTCCGAGTAGCGCCCGGGACCTGGTCGGTCGCAGGTCAGGGAATCACCAGTACCTGCCGCGGCCGAATCAGGTTGCTGCGAATGCTGTTGGCGCTCTTGATCTTGCCGACGGTAGTGCCGTAGCGCCGGGCGATGCTGGTCAGGGTTTCGCCCGAGCGCACAACATGGGTCGTGCGGCTGGCGCTGCCGGCGATCTTCAGTCGTTGACCGACGTAGATGCGGTTAGCGCTGCGCAGGCCGTTGAGCCGGCGCAGGGTGTTGATGCTGGTGCCGTAGGTGTCGGCGATGGCCGACAGGGTCTCGCCGCGCCGTACGATGTGGACGCCGCTCTTGTTCGACTGGGCGACGACGGTCGACGGCTGGCCGCTCCGCGACGTGGGCGCCGGCCGTGAACGACTGCCGGGTGGGATCAACAGCCTTTGACCCACGCTGATGCGGTGGATGCTGCGCAATTTGTTGGCCTGCTGCAGCTTGGACGTCGAGGTGCCGAACTTGTCGGCGATCTTGCCCAACGTGTCACCGCGCCGTACGCGATAGTAGTGCCCCACCTGGTGGCGCGACTTGCGATCGTCGGGTAGGTTGGCGTAGGCGGTGGTGAACGCGGCACCTTGGCCCAGCGGCACGCGTAGCCCATAGCCCTTGGGCAAGTAGACGTTGCCGGCCCAGACGGAGGACGTGAGGGCTGGATTCATCGTCTTCAGATCGTCGATCGAGGTGCCAGCTTTCTTCGCCAAGTCGCGGATCGGCACGAAGAGCTGCGGACGGAACTCGTCGAAGGCTAGAGCGGGCCAGGGATCCGTGTCTGGGAAGTAGCGCTGCCGGTCTTTGTAGATCCGGTTGACGGCGATGAACTCGGCGTAGAAGTTGCGCGAGGCGAAGCCGAAGGTTCGCGAGCGGTAGCGCTCGACGATCTCGCCGATATCGCGCGTACCCAGGCGACGCACGGCGCGCCGCATACCGGCCGGGCCGTGGTTGTAGCCGGTGATCGCCAGCGGCCAGGTGCGCAACGACTTGTAGTTGTCTTCGAGATGGCTGGCGGCCGCTTCGGTGGCGCGCAGCGGATCGTAGCGCTCGTCGACTTCGAGATCCATCTTCAGCTTGTAGAGGCGCGCCGAGGAGGGAACGAACTGCCAGATGCCGCCGGCCTGGGCCGAGGATCGGGCGTTCCACTGAAAGAGAGACTCGAAGAACGGCATGCGGGTTAGCTCGATGGGAAGACCACGCTGGCGGAAAACGTTCTCGATCTCCGCCATGTAAATTCCCGAGCGCTGCAAAGCCGCGGCGAACTCGTCTTTCAGGCACTTCTGGGTACGCAGACGGCCGGTCGCAGCGGTGTACTTGCTGCGCCCACCGGAGATCCCTTCGAACAGCCTTTCGATCCTACCTTGCTCGTCCGCGTGGCTGCGCGACACCTTGCCAGCCGCGAGATTCTGCAGCAAGGTCCGGATGTGGGTCCGAGCGCGGGTGATCTCCTTCTTGCGCAGCTGTTGTTTGCGCACCGCCGAGATCTTGCGCTGATCGAGCTCGGTGAAGTCGAGCACGGCATAGATCACCTGCAGGTGACGCTCGTCGTGGAGCAGCACGTGATGGCTGTCGTACTCGGCGAAGACCTTGATCCAAAAGTCGACATTGGGCTCGAGGTTAGAAGGTAACGGAAAGAGCTTGCTGTCGAGCGCCGAAGCGGTCGAGGCCAGGAGGAAGACGAAGA
>JBCCGX010001110.1:0-3548 GCA_039029035.1 Acidobacteriota bacterium
ATTGACTGCGAGCCAACCCACGGTGTGCTTGGTACGCCAGCGCCACCAGCAGCCAGACCACCAAGCCCTGAGCTCCCGCCTGCGTCAGCCCCTGCTCGATCGAGCCACCGGCCTCGGCAAAGAAGACGCGCTGGACCGCCGCCGCGAAAGCCGGGCTCACCAGCCACAAGGCCCCCAGCAGAGCACCGACGCCGGTTACCCCCCAGACGCAGCCCAGGAGCCGGCGGCGCAGCGACCCGGTGGCTCGGCACAGCTGCTCGGCTCCATCGCCGGCGAGGAGCGCCAACGGCAAGATCGCCAGGGTGAGGCATTTGATCGGATAGCGGAAAAGGGTTGCCCCCGGCAGCTTGGCGAGGAGCTCGAACCCCGGCAGCCAACGCCCCAGGGCGAGCACCAACGCGAGGAGGCCGAAGAGGCCGAGGAAGCGGCGTAGGGATCGCGGCAGCCCGTCTTCGCCGCGCCTCGAACCGGCGAGCAAGGCCAAGATCAGGACGACCGAGCCGCAGTAGAGGCTCAGCATGAGCGGGAACCCGCCATCGACCAGGGGCGCTCCCCAATAGTCTCCGGGAGCGAGGGTATCGGTGCGCCCCATGAAGCCGGGGATGACGAGCTCGGGCAAGCGGAGCGGGTGCAACGAAAAGTGGGCGAAGGTTTCGGCCGCCAAGCCTTCGCCGCGTGGCGACTGCCCGACCATCTCGAGCAGCGGCACGAGTTGCGGCGCCGCCAGGGCCGCGGCCAGCAGGCCGGCCGCGAGCCAGGTGCCGATCCGACGGCGAAGCGCAACAGCGCTCGGCATCAGAGCCAGGCCCCAGCCAAGCAGGGTGAGCCAGGTAAAAACGACCATCTCGGCCGAGCCGGCAAAGACTTGCAAAGCCCCCAGGATCACCAGTCCGGCCAGCCAGCGTCGCCGACGCTCGGGGGGCCCACTCAGGACGCCCTGCCAACACAGCAACATCAGCGGCAAGTAGGGCGTTGCGAGCAGCCGGAAGTAGAGATTGGCCTGGGACAGGGTGAAGCCACAGTAGCCGTAGACCACGCCGCCGAGGGCGGCGGCCGGCTGGCCGAGGCCCAGGCGACGGGCCAGCAGGTAGAGCGCCACCGTGGAGAGGAGGAAATGCCCCACCAGATCCAGGCTCAGGGCCATCGGCGCCGGCAGCACCAGGGCGAGCAGCGTCGACGGATAGAGCACCGTCGCCATGATCTCCCCCACGAAAGGCTGGCCACCGTGCAGGTAGACGTTCCAAAGCGGCCACTCGCCGGCCGCCAGGTATTGCCCCAGGACCTTCTTGAGCGGCAAGAAATAGAGGTGGAGATCGCGCTGGAAGAACGACTCGCCGAAGAATAGAGGTCGGTGGAAGAAAGCGATTCCGACGAGGACCAGAACCTGGAAGCCTCTCTCCCGCACGACCTCCTTCGCGCCAGGGAATTCGCGCTCCGGGACTGAGATATACTCGCGCAAATTTCGTCCCTCGCCAGACCGGCCTCACGGATCGACAACTCCAGGGCCGCCTTCCTGACCACCGACTCGTTCGACGGAGAATCCATGGATACACTGGCCCAGATCGTCTCAAGCGTCAAGCATGTCGTCGACAACTTCGGGATTCCCGTCGCCGGCGAGACCATTCCGCTCAAGGTGATCGCGCTGCTGGGCGTCGGTATCTTCCTCACCTTCCGGCTCGGCTTCGTACAGATCCGGCGCCTCGGTCACGGCTTCGGCGTCACCACCGGCCGCTACGACGATCCCAACGAGCCCGGTGACGTCTCCCACTTCCAGGCCTTGACCACGGCGCTCTCCGCTACCGTCGGTATCGGCAACATCGCCGGCGCCGCCTGGGCGATCCACTGGGGCGGCCCGGGTGCTCTCTTCTGGATGTGGATGACGGCCCTTCTCGGTATGGCGACCAAGTTCTCCGAGGTGACTTTGGCGCAGGAATACCGGCAGGTGAAGGACAAGGACAAGGTCGGACGCTACGAAGGCTCGGTTTCCGGCGGTCCGATGTACTACATCGAGCGCGGCCTGGGACCCAACTGGCGCTGGATGGCGATCTTCTTCGCCGTGATGCTGGGCTCGACGGCCTTCCTCACCGGTAACGCGGTGCAGGCCAACACCGTGGCCGACACGATGCAGTCCTTCTTCGGCGTCTCCAACTTGGTCACCGGCCTGGTGGCCTCGGCGATCATCGCAGCCGTGATTCTCGGCGGCATCACCCGCATCGGTCGGGTCACCAGCATCCTGGCGCCGGTGATGGCCGGCATCTATGTGGTCAGCGCTGGGCTCATCATCCTGTTCCACATCGGCGACGTGCTGCCGACCTTCGGGCTGATCTTCCGTGAGGCCTTCAACCCCACCGCCGGCGTCGCCGGCACCGGCATCGGCGCCTTCCTCGTCACCCTCAATTGGGGCGTCAACCGGGGCCTGTTCTCCAACGAGGCCGGCCAGGGCTCGGCCCCGATCGCCCATGCCGCGGCCCAGACCGACGAGCCCGTCTCCGAAGGTGTCGTCGGCCTGATCGAGCCCTTCATCGACACCATCGTCATCGTCACCATGACGGCGCTGGTGATCATCATGACCAACTCCTGGGATGCCCGCGTACCGACCGAGCTGACCCTCCAGGGCGGCGACATCTCCTATCTCGTGCCGAACGAGAAAGGTGGCTCGGACGAAGCCCCGGCACCGGAGGAGATCCGGGTGGTCGACGGCCTGCAACAGATCACCGCCGGCACCGCCGCTTTCGCCTGGCACGACGTGGCGGTCGAGCGGTTCTTCATCGACGAAGCGCAGACCCAGCCCTTCAACGGCGTACTCAAGACCGGTGCGTCCAACGCGGTTGGCAACGACGGCACCACCTACACCAGCCTCTACGCCAACGCGCCGGAAGGCGGCGCACCGCTCACCATGCTCGGCTTCCGCCGCGGTCTCTCACCGATCGGCGATTTCGGCCACTACATCGTGCTGCTCTCGGTGCTGCTCTTCGGTCTGTCCACCGCCATCTCGTGGAGCTACTACGGTGATCGCTGTGCCGAGTACCTCTTCGGTGCCAAAGCCGTCGCCCCCTATCGCCTGGTCTACGTCGGCATGCACCTGATGGGAGCGCTGATCGCACCCGCCGTCGCCTGGGACCTGGGCGACATCTTTCTCGGCATCGTCATCCTGCCCAACCTGCTGGCGCTGGTCATGCTCTCCGGCAAGACCCGCGAGCTGATGGATAGCTACTTCGAGCGCAAGCCCTGGGTCCAGAACCTCGAAGACCACAAGAAGTGGGTCGAGGCGCACAAGAAGTAGGCGGCTAGGAGGCTGTTGCGAATAGCAACGGGCTCCTGGCACGGTGGGATGGGCCAAGATCTCCGCTCCGGCGGAGATCTTGGGGCGCTAACTGGCAGCGATGTCGCTGCTGAAGGCCCCGGCTCCGCCCCAGAGGATCATCGTTCTTCCTATCGACCGCTTCAGTCGACGAAGCGCGGCTCGAAGCCGTCGTCTCGCTCTTCCACCAGCAGGAGGTGGAAGCCGCGGCGGGCGGTGAGGCGGACGAAGCCGTCGTAGCCCATCG
>JBCCGX010001111.1:0-3539 GCA_039029035.1 Acidobacteriota bacterium
CCCACCGCCGTGATCTCGCCTTTGCCACGCACCAGCATTCGGACGACGCTCCAGGCGTTGTCTTCGTTGGCGTAGACGATTTTCTCGACCGCCCCTTCGATCGTGGTCTCCGGCTTCACGGCGGAGATTGTAGCCGGGCGCGCGGAATGCGTCAGATCAGAAAGCGTTCTCGGGTTTGCGCCGGTCGAGGAGCTCATCCGAGGTGGCGAGTAGAATGCCTTATGTCGGTGTCAAGCGGACAGCACGGCGCGAGATACGAAGATGGACAATCTGAAGCTTATCGTCGAATCGTCGGACGTGCAGGTTGGCCTGATCGCGTTGATCCGTCGGCATACGGGTCTTCCGATAGGACAAATTCGGCGTGCGATTCTTACCCAGACACCCGTTCTGGATGTCACGCCTCACCACAACGAGTACGATGAATTTGCCAGAAAGACAGAGCCGCTTCTACGGCAACTGGAGGCAGAGAGTTGCAATATTCGACTCATCGTCGACGGCAGTGAAGAGTCGGTCGAATTCGTCCGAAACGCGTTTCGGCAGTGGGCAGAGATCCAGCAGCAGATCCAGAACGAAGATGATGAACGCTGGCGCGATCGAGATGCCAGTCGAGATTGAATGAGTCGGGTCGTTCGGAGAGTCTAAGCACTCAACAGGAGGGTAGCGCGGCGGCCCGCGTCAACGCGGAGGGTCCGCGCACTGTTTGCTGGGCCGTTGCGCAACGCCTTTGGGGCTTTCGGCGTGGCGGCAGAGCCCGAGCCTGAGCGGCCTGCTAGGATTCGCTTGCGCCATGAGCCTACGTTTCGT
This sequence comes from Acidobacteriota bacterium, assembly GCA_039029035.1. Lineage (GTDB taxonomy): Bacteria > Acidobacteriota > Thermoanaerobaculia > Multivoradales > J023 > JAAELT01. The sequence goes on from JBCCGX010001111.1 coordinate 805, forward strand.
GATCATCGCCCTCTTTTTCTTGGTCTGCGGCCTCACGGCTCTTTCGATGCTGCAGTGGAAGTTTGGCGTCGGCGATTTCATCCAGAGTCCGCAGAGAATCCTCGTGCCCCTGGAGGCGCGGATGATCGTCGGCGGCGGTCGGGCGGGGATCGAGTTCGTGCGCCGGCGCAACGACAAGGTGCAGCTGATGGTGCGTTGCACCGAGCAGCAGCAGTGGGTCCGACTGCGCGCCGGCGAGACCAGCGACGAGATCTGTGAGGTTCGCATCAAGCTGATCGAGCTGTCGAGCGCCACCGGTACTTTGGCGACGTCGGAAGCCCACCTGGAAGTCAGCTGGGGCCCTTTGATCCCACCACCTGTCGACGCCGAGGCGCCGTCTGCCGCATCAGCGACCGGCAACCGTACTTGAACACCCTCTGAAACCTCACCCACGGGAAGCCAGCCATGCCACAAGCAATCGCCCAGCGCGCCGCCGAGCTGCGCACCGAGCTCGAACGGCACAACGAGCTCTATTACCTCGGCAAGCCGGAAATCTCGGATCGCGACTTCGACACCTTGATGCGCGAGCTGATCGATCTCGAGCACGAGCACCCCGAGCTGTCGACGCCCGACAGCCCGACACGGCGAGTCGGCGGGGCGCCGGTGGAGGGCTTCGAGCAGGTGGAGCACGATCCGCCGATGCTGTCGCTCGACAACAGCTACAGCTTGGAGGAGGTCAGCGAGTGGGTGGCGCGTCTGGAGCGCCGGGAAGAGGATGCCGAGCTGACCTACGTCGCCGAGCTCAAGCTCGACGGGGTGTCGATCTCACTGCTGTACGAAGACGGCGTCCTGACCCAGGCGGTGACTCGCGGCAACGGCACCGTGGGCGACGACGTGACCGAGAACGTGCGCACCATCCGCGGCCTGCCGCTGCGTCTGGCAGGCGATCCGCCGGCGCGGCTGATGCTGCGCGGCGAGATCTACATGCCGCGACCAGTGTTCGACCAGCTCAATCGCCAGCGCGAGGCAGCCGGCGAGGCGCTCTATGTCAATCCGCGCAACACCACCGCCGGCACGGTGCGTCTGCTCGATAGCCGCGAAGTGGCGCGACGGCGCCTGTCGGTAGCGGTCTACCAGAGCGCCACCGAGCTGGCGCCGACCCATTCGGCGAGCCTCGAGGCCCTGGCCGCCTTCGGCTTGCCGGTGGAGTCGGAGTGGCAGCGCTGCGCCGACACAGCCGCGCTCGAAGCCTACATCGAGCGCTGGCGCGAAGCGCGCCACGACCTCGTATTCGATACCGACGGGGTGGTGATCAAGGTCGACCCCCTGGACTTGCAGGAGAGCCTCGGCCGGACCTCCAAGGCGCCGCGCTGGGCGGTGGCCTACAAATTCGCTGCCGAGCAGGCCGAGACTGTAGTGCGAGCGATCAGCGTCCAGGTCGGGCGCACCGGGGTGCTGACGCCGGTGGCCGAGCTCGAGCCGATCTTCGTCGGCGGCACCACGGTGCAGCGCGCCACCCTGCACAACTACGAGGATCTGGCCCGCAAGGACATCCGCCAGGGCGATACGGTGGTCGTGGAGAAGGGCGGCGACATCATCCCCAAGGTGGTCGAGGTGGTCCTCGATCGCCGGTCGGCCGAGTCGCAGCCCTACGAGATCCCTACCACCTGCCCAGTGTGCGGCGAGGATGTGGTGCGTTACGAGGGCGAAGTGGCCTGGCGCTGCGTCAACGCCTCGTGCCCGGCGATCGTGCGCGAGTCAGTGGGGCATTTCGTCAGTCGTAACGCGATGGATATCGAAGGTTTGGGCGACAAGCTGATCGAGCAACTGCTGGCGCGGAACCTGATCACCGACTACACCTCCCTCTACCAGCTGCGGGAAGATGATCTGAGCGGCCTCGAGGGCTGGGGCAAGAAGTCAGCGATCAACCTGCTGGCGGAAATCGAGAAGTCGAAGGGCCGCAGCCTGGCCCACCTGCTGCACGCCATCGGCATTCGCTTTGTCGGCCAGCGCGTCGGCAAGATCCTGGCCGAGCATTTCGGCGATCTCGACGCCCTGATCGCTGCCGACAGCGAGACCTTGGAGTCGATCCCCGAGATCGGCCCGAAGGTGGCGGCCAGCGTGCAACGCTTCTTCGCCGACTCTCACAACCGCGAGCGCCTGGAAGCCCTGCGCCAAGCCGGCGTCGACTTCACCCAGCCGCAGCCCGAAACCGCCGACGAAGCGAGCGAGCTACAGGGTAAGAAAATCGTCCTCACTGGCTCGCTCTCCGGCATGACCCGCGGCGAGGCCAAGAAGCGTCTCGAAGCTCTGGGCGCTCGGGTGTCGGGCTCGGTATCGAGCAAGACCGACTTGCTCGTCGCCGGTGAGAAGGCGGGCAGTAAGCTGACCAAGGCCGAGGCTTTCGGGGTTGAGGTTACCGACGAGGCGGGCTTGTTGGCCTTGTTGGGCGAGGGCGCCTAGCCCGAAGCTTCAGCAGCCTGTCGCTCCGGGGCGGGGAGGCCCGCGCTCAGGGACTCGACTTCGGAACCTAGAAAGACGCAGTGCTCTGCTGGTGGCTTCGTAGAGGATTGGATCCGGTCCGTTCGCGCTTCGCTCTCAGGCTGCTGAAGCCTCCGGGCTAGCGGCCGCACCTTTGCCAAACTCGATGTCAGCCATGTCGGCACCCCCGGCCTGAAGGGGCTGTACAAGGTCGATCCGCAGATCAAAATCATCTGATCTGCAACTGGCTAGTCGCTCAATGCGTGCCGGTATCC
>JBCCGX010001112.1:0-3537 GCA_039029035.1 Acidobacteriota bacterium
CCCGCTGGCGCCCGCGACATCGCCCAACTCTTTGCGCTCGAGCTGCCTCAAGGTCTCGCGATGCAGAGCCAGTTTCTTCTTTCTCTTCTTCATCTTCGCCTCCGTTCGGTGGGTCGTAGAGCTAGCGGCGGAGTTTCGGCCGAGCGAATCGGCCAGGATTCCACCGCTCAGGTTCCTTCGGCGGCCACTCCCAGTGACGGGTCAGTATTATTGGCGATGTTATTTGACCAGTTAATAGGCGGTCAAATGAGCCGCGAAGGGATTCCGCCCCGCCGGATGGACCGTCGAGTCGAAGCGCTTTGACCAAGCGCGCGTCGGTCCGCTGGTCCGGCTCTTATTCGACCACCGACAAGACGATCCTCGAGGGATACTGGCTGGAGTGGTGCACCACATTACGCGCCACCTTGGGCTCACTCTCGTTGTAATTCGGCCCGCCAGTGTTGAGATTACGGGCGACGCGGGGGAAGTTGCTGCTCGAGACCTCGATGCGGATACGGTGGCCGGGGAGGAAGACGTTGGAGGTCGACATCGGGCTGACTTTCAGCTCGTAGACCTCGCCTTCTTGCATGAAGACCTCGCGATCGTAGCCTTCGCGATAGCGCACTCGCTGCATCGTCTCGTCGAGGTTGTAGGCTCGGCCGTCGGGGTAGACGTCGATCAGCTTGACGGTGAAGTCGGTGTCTTTGGCGTCGGAAGCGACGTGGAGGGTGACGTCGATCGGTCCGGTCACCTCGAGCGGTTCTTCGAGGGGCTCGGAGGTGTAGACCAGGATGTCGATACGGGCCTCGATCGGCCGCTGGTCGAAGGCGCCGCCGTCGATCGTGCCGCCGATGCAGCAGATGCCGCCGCCAAGAGAGGGCACCGGTACGGTGGGGTCATAGGTGAAGCGGTCGGGCTTGTCCTCGGGCGGTGGTGCATCGCGCACCAGGCGGCCGTCACCGAACAGGCTGTTGGCCGCACCGCCACTGTCGAGATAGAGAGTCAGAGGCTTGGCTTTCTTGGGCGGCCACTGTTCGGCCGAGCGCCACTCGTTCGCCCCCATGGCGTAGTACTGCACCTTGGGCGTATCTCGGGCAAAGGCTTGCGCCCCTGCATCGGGCTGGTCAGTCTTCAGCCAGGTATCGAACCAGCGATAGATCAAGCCTTCGTAATCGAAGTTGGCGTTGCCCATCTTCCTCTCCCCGACCTTGAGGTCGTAGGACGAGCGGAAGAATCGGCAATGCAAGGTCGGGGCAACGACGAGGTATTGGTGCTCGCGCACTCGAGGATCGGAGGCGTTGGTCCGAACGTGGTTGTACAGCGCCAGGTTGGGGCCGATCGAGACGTCATACCAAGAATTCAGCCACAGAGCCGGGACGCCGAAGTCTTCGTGGTCGTGGTAGAGACCACCCTCGTACCACCTCGGATCATCCGGGGACCGAGCGAAGTATTCGGCGTACATGCCGTTGGGCCCTTCGACTTCGCGCATGGCGTCGGCCACGGGAAGGTGCCAGATCTTCTTCTTCCACTTGACCTCGGGCATCTCGGGCGCCAGGTCGAAGTACTTCGACAGGCGCACGTGATCTTCGTCCGAGGTGTCGGCGTCGAAACGTGGCCGCTGGGTGTTCTGCACACCGTAGAGCCAGGTCAGGTAAAACATCTGCTCGGCGCCGCCTCGGTACCAGTTGCCCTGCTCGTAAAACTCGCCGACCCGGCCGATACCGGCACCGGCAGCCATCGGTACCATCGCCGCATGGGCGGGATGATCCTCGGCAGCCAGGGCCATCTGCCACTCGGCTGAGGAGGAGCAACCGAGAGTGCCAATGCGACCGTTCGACCACTCCTGGTCGGCGATCCAGGTGAGGGCGTCGTACCCGTCGGTGCGGGGGAAGCCTAGGATCTCCCATTCGCCTTCGGAGTGGAACTTGCCGCGCTCGTTCTGGATGACGAAGGCGTAGCCGCGCTCCACCGACGCGAGGGCGAACTGCAAGCGCGTGCCCCGCAATTCGTGGAAGTTGTAGGGCGTGCGCCAGAAGACGGTTGGCAAGGGGCCGGTGGAGTCCTTCGGCGTGTAGATGTCGGAAGCGAGGCGCACGCCATCGCGCATCGGCACCATGACGGTTTCGCGATGCTCGGCGATCGCGTCGAGCTTGTCGCGGCGCTCCTCATCGATGTCCGAGGCTTGGACGGGGCCGCCGAGACACAGGAGCAGGAGTGGGGCCAAAGCCCGCAGGACCACCCTGGCCGGCGGCCGGCTGCTCGACAAAGGGGACGTCGGAAGGCTCGGTGTTCGTCGCATGGTCTCGCTCCGGGAATCGGACATTGGGTTGGGGAGATCGTTGCAGTCTACAGGCAGGGTGGATCGGTGAGGTGTTTGCTATCCTCACGCGCAGGATCGAGCTCGTCGAACCGAGTCTGGAGGTGACGGCAATGCGATATGCACGGCGCGCAGTGGCTTTGGCGATCGGGATCGTGTTTTCGGCAGCCGCCGTTGTCGTGGCGGAGACCGGTGCGGCTTCGGCCAGCGTCTCGACCCATGTCCAAGAGATCGAGCAGTGGCGCACCGAGCGTGACCAACGGCTCCGTCAGCCCGATGGCTGGTTCAGCTTGGTGGGCCTCGCCTGGCTCGAGGAGGGCGAGAGCACCTGCGGTAGCGATCCGTCGAGCGATGTGCGATTTCCTGCCTCTTTGCCGGCTCGTCTCGGTGTGCTGGCCCGGTCTGAAGACGGAGTGGATTTTGTCGCGGCGGAGGGCGTCGAAGTCTCCATCGACGGAGAGACCCACCGCCGGGCTCGCCTGGCGACCGATGCGGGCGGTGAGCCAACGCTGGTCGACGTAGGGACGGTGCGGTTTCACCTGCTCGACCGTGGTGGACGCATCGGCGTGCGGATCAAAGACAGTCAAAGCGCGGCGCTCCTGGCTTACCAAGGGATGGAGAACTATCCCATCGACGAGCGCTGGCGAGTCGAAGGCAAGCTCGTGCCCTACGAGCCGCCGAAGTCGATCGCCGTGCCTTCGGTGCTTGGAACGACCAACGAGACACCGTCTCCCGGAGCTGTCGAGTGGCGCATGGCGGGGCAGGTCCATCGCCTCGATGTGCTACCCGGCGGCGAAGGGCAATACTTTGTCCTCTTCAGCGATGCGACCAACGGCAAGGAAACCTATGGCGCCGGCCGATTTCTCTACACCGCGGTCGCCGATCCCCAAGGGCGGGTCGTGCTCGACTTCAACAAAGCCTACAACCCGCCCTGCGCTTTCACCCCCTATGCGACCTGTCCGCTGCCACCGCGGCAGAATCGGCTCGAGCTGGCGGTGCGGGCGGGCGAGAAGAAGTACACCGGGGCCTACGCCCATTGAGCACCAGCGAGCACCCATTGAGCACCCACGAGGTCATCAACCAGCCGCCGCCGCTCGAGGGTTACAATCTCTTTCTGGCCGACGCGGTGTTAGGCGAAGCGGTGCGACGCGAGGGCGCCGAGTGGGCGCTGGCATCCCTCAGTGCTTTCGGCGAACTGGCCGGCCGGCCTGAGGTGATCGAGCTCGGGCACCTGGCGAATC
>JBCCGX010001113.1:0-3533 GCA_039029035.1 Acidobacteriota bacterium
CATGGCGGGGGTTGATCAGGCAATCGATCGTGGGGTGGCGGACCCGGAGCGCCTCTTCGTCATGGGCTGGAGCTACGGCGGCTACCTGACCTCCTATGTCGTCACCCGCACCGAGCGCTTCCGCGCCGCCAGCATGGGGGCCGGGCTACCGAACCTGGTGAGCATGGTGCATACGACCGACATCCAGGACTACCTCGTTGCCCACATGGGCGCTGAGCTGTGGGACGACTACGCGGTCTACGAGAAGCACTCGGCGATGTATCGGCTCGCCAAGATCACCACTCCGACCCAGATCATCCACGGCGCCGAGGATCTGCGCGTGCCCTTCGATCAGGGCCGCGAGCTCTACATCGGCTTGCAGCGCCGCGGTGTTCCAACCGAGATGGTGGTCTACCCCCGCACCCCGCACGGTCCGCGCGAACCCAAGTTCGTCATGGACGTGACGCCGCGGATCCTGACCTGGTTCGCCAAGCATGGTGGGCCGGGTGCAGGCGAGCAGACTATCGCGGCGGGGGGTGAATGATCAGTTCCAGAACCGAAATCCGCTTTACTACCTGAAGCCTGGCGGGGCACGGCCGGCAGCGCAGCAAGCGCCGATTCATGGTCTTCAGGGAGATGCGGAATGGACGACCCCAGCGGAACCGAGAGTCGAAACAGAGCGGCAGGACTGATTGAAGCCGATGGAACCGATGCGTCCGCGTCGGCGATCATCGAGCTCAGCGCTCGGATCAAGTCCGGAGCCAGCTGGTTTTACTGGATCGCCGGTTTGACCTTCGCCAACTCCCTCCTTTCCCTCTTCGGGGTCTGGATGGAGTTTCTGCTCGGGATGATGCTGACGCGGGGTCTCCGGGCCTTCTTTGCCGGTTTTTTCGCTGTGTCGGTTCCGAATACGACCTTCGAGCCGTGGCTGTTGCCTGCGTTGGTGGCCGAGGGGCTGGTCGTGCTCGGTCTGGTTGGGTTGGGGTACCTGGCGAGCCGGGGCTCGCGCAAGGCCTTTGCCTTTGGTATCTCCCTCTACGCTTTGGATGGATTGATGTTTTTCGTCGAGGGGTTGCTGGCGAGTGCCTTGGCGCACCTCCTGGTACTCGCCTTCTTGATTCGTGGCTACTCGGCGGCGGGGCAGGCTCGAACCGTGATGGAAGTCGCCCTCGAAGCCTCCCCGGGAACGGCTCCGCGCTGGCCGCGCTTCGCCATTGCCGGCATGTTCCTACCTTTCGCCTTCACGCTGGTCGTTGGCTTCGTCGGCTTTATGGGCGGTGGGCTGGCGGAGCAGATCATGGCCCGGGCGCCCGAGGAGTTCAGCCAAGCCGAACGGGAACGACTGCGCCTTGCCCTTGCAGCGCTCGACCAGTGGTTCCGGGACGATGGCCCGATCTCGGGTGACGAGTCGAGACGAATGAATGAGGCGCTGATACAGATCCAAAACACGCCGCCGGGCGAGCTGGCCAGTGTCGAAGAATTGCGGGAATTCACCCTGATTCTGGAGTCCATTGCCGGTGAGAAGCCGGACGCGGTGGTGACAATCAAGGCAGGGGACGCGCCGCGAATAGAGAGGGTGAGGGCGGGCATGTCGCCGGACCAGGCCGCGTTTTCGACCCAGGCCTTTCGATTCTATTCCCCGGACACCTGGCTGTTGGCCGAAACGGAAGACGCCGCCGAGGCCTCGCAGATCCGAATCTGCCTGGGGAGCGAGGAGCGAGCGACCATCGCGGTTCGGGTCGATTCTCTTCCGGCGAATCCTGCGGAGCGGATCGCCGCCCTGCCGAATCGCCTGGGCGAAGCCTACAGCCTCGAAGCTTGCGAGCAAGACTGGGGCTACTTCGATTGGGGCACCCATGAAGGCCGCGGCGAGGTCTATCGTTGCCGTCGGAACGACTTACCGATTCAGGTCAAGTTCTTCGCTTCGCCGCTGGCCGATGGTCGGACACTCGAAATCCACCAGGTCTACGTTTCTGAGGCGGAAATGCAGGTCAGCGAAGCGGAATACGCCATTCAGCGGTCCCTGAGCCTCGGGTCGGCGGGTTAAGAGCGCTGAGGTGAAGGCGTCGATTGGGTCGCGGCTTGCGCGGCCAGGAACCGTCGTGCCTCCGCCAGGCCAGCGCCGGGGGACTGCTCGAGAAAGAGCGCCAGCAGGCCGGTGATGCGCGGCGCGGCGAAGCTCGATGCGAAGACCTCTCGACGCTCGCCCTCGAGCCAGCGGACCTCGCCGTCACCGCGGGCGGTGCATTCGGCCGCGGCTTCCGGGTCGTAGCGGTAGTCGAAGTCGTCGGCGAAGTGGTCGGCGTGGACGCCAAGGACGTTGTCGAATGCAGCCGGGTAGCTGAAAGCCTCGCTCTGCTCGATGGCCGAGACGACGATCGTGCCTTGCCGATGCAGCTTCTCGCAGGCGCGGTAGAACGGACGAACGGCGCTTTCGAGAGTCGTGCCGAGGCTCAGATTGACCAAGTCGAAGCGTTCAGTGGCGGCCCATTCGAGGGCGGCGACAAGCAGCTCGACAGAGGTTTCGAGGCGGTGGACGAAGACGCGGCAGGGCACGATCTCGACCTCGGGAGCGCTGCGTAAGATGAGATCACAGCACGCGGTGCCATGGCCGATGCGGTCGGCGTCGTCGGCGCTGCGCTCGAGGGCGAACGGACGTTCGATGTCGGCCAGCCCGATCCCCGGCAGGATGCGTGGTTCCTGCCAATCGGGATCGCGGCCGCTATCGATGAGGCCGACCCGCAGGCCCCGGCCGGTAGCTCCGGCGAGGGCACGGCGCACTCGACCTGCGGGGCCCGGCAGCGAGCCCTGCGGAGCGGCGGGCTCGGGTCGGCTCAGGGTGCCGACTCCCCGGGGCCTGGCGGCGCCGCCTGCCGATTGACCCAATAGCTGTGCACGAGCTGGCCGACCGTGATCGACAAGCTGCCGTCCGCCGCCGCCGTCGCCGGCACGCCGAGGGTCTGGGCGCGTTCGGGTGAGATCTCGAAGCGTACCGTCTGGGCGACGCCGAGGAAAAGCACCAGCAGTAGGACGAGCCACAGCACGGTGAGGGTGATCGGGTAGCGCGCCCAGCGCGCTCCGGGAACGGGCGGGGATTCGAGCTCCGGCAAGCGTAGCTCGATCGGTCGTTTCGCCTGGCTCATGCCCCCACCCCGGATGCGCCCACCCCAGTTGGTTGTGGCGTCTTTTGAGCCAAGGCGCCCTCGGGTCGACCGAAGGCGATGTCCTGCATGCGGCGGTAAGGCTCACACGTCGCGACGAGCTCCTGATGGGGACCGACGCCGGCCAGGCGTCCGGCTTCGAGCACAGCAATACGTTGCGCCTGGGCGGCACTTTGCAAACGGTGGGTGGCGAAGAGTACGGTCAGGTCGCGGCGCCAGGCGAAGAGGCCGTTGAGGATCTGCCACTCGGTCTCGACGTCGACGTTGGCGGTCGCTTCGTCGAGGATCAAGATCGGCGCGTCGCGCACCAAGGCCCGGGCGAGCGCCACCCGCTGGCGCTGGCCGGCGGACAGGGTCGAGCCGCCTTCGCCAACTTCGGTGGCAAACCCTTCG
>JBCCGX010001114.1:0-3532 GCA_039029035.1 Acidobacteriota bacterium
CATCCTCGAGAAGATCGCCGCCATCGACGTCTACACCTACGACTTCATCGACGGACCGCAGGACCGCCTCGGCCTCATGGCGGAGGACTTCCATCAGATCTTCGGTCGCGGCTCGGACAAGATGCTCCCCACCCAGGACGTCCAGATGGCCATGTGGCTCGCCATCCAGGAGCTCACCGGACAGATCACCGAGCTCAAGGCTGAGCTCGCTGCAGCCAACCAGTAAGAACCTACCGCAGAGTGAGATCGACCGGGCGGGCCGAAAGGCCCGCCCTTTTTGTTGTCCTGAAGGGTTGACCTACTCCAGCGATCCCAGCGCTGCGACGGCGCGCGAGCGAGCGGCCGCATCGGCGGCGTAGCGGTGGGCTTGGTGCCATGCTGACCGGGCACCCCCTGGGTCGCCCTGGGCTTCGCGATTGAGCGCCAGGAGCTCGTACGCCACCCCATAGCTCGAGCGCAGCGCCAGGGCCCGCTCGACCAGGTGCTCGGACTCTTCGAGACGGCCCTGCTCGTGCCGGATGACCGCCAGATTGAGGTATGCCGGGGCAAAGAAAGGCTGGGACCGGCGGAGCTTCTCGAGCTCGGCAATCGCCTCATCGAAGCGACCCTGGCGGGAGAGGAGAGTGCTCAAGCCGTTGCGCGCCAAGGTATGGTCCGGGGCGGTTTCGAGCAGGGCTCGATACGTGGTCTCGGCGTCGGCATCGCGGCGCAGATCTTCCAGGCGATGAGCAAGGTAGAGACGCGTCGCCTGGTTGCGTGGATCGAGCTCCAGGGCCCGCTCGAGGGTCGCGACGGCGGCCGCCAGATCGCCCTCTTTCTCCTGTTGCTCGGCACGCAGCAGATGTGCCCCGTGATGCTCCGGCGCGATGCGCAACAGATGATCCAATGCACGCCGCAGCGCTTCCGCGTCGCCGAGGCGCTGGTAGGCCTGTGCCAGGAGCATGGTGAGGAAGGGGTTGGTGGGATCGGTCTGCTTGGCGCGCTCGAGCACCGCCGCTGCAAGACCCGGCTGCCCTCCTTCGCTCAACTGCTTACCCTCACTCATCTCGCGGAAGACGGCGATCGCCGTATGGGGGTCGGGCAGATCGTCTGAGACCGCCAGCACGGTGGCATCGACCGTGCCGCCCGTGCCGAGGTAGCCCAACGCCATGAGGCGGGCGCGCTTCTCCGGTGAAACTGACGACTCCGCCGCATCGATCGCCTCGCCTGCGAGCTGGCGCTTGCGCTCGGCGAGCCGATGCTGCATGCCGAGGAGCTCGCTGGGTTGCTCACCAGCCAGGTTGGTCAGCTCCTGCGGATCCTCCGCCAGGTTGTAGAGCCGCGGGCTCGGTCCGTGGACATACATCCAATCTTCGACCGTGAGCCGTTCGAGGGGGCTCCAGCCGTGCAGTAGGGCGCCGTAGAGGGTTTCACTCAGGATCGAGCGCCGCGGTGTTGGCTCGCCGCCCTTGCGCGGTAACAGATCACCCTGAACGGCGGGGGGACTCTCGATGCCCAGCCGATCGAGAACGGTCGGCAAGATATCGACCGTCGCCACCGGCGCGCTCACTCGCTCACCGGCCGGTCCACGAGGGTCCCGGATCAGGAGCGGTACCCGGATCGTCGACGAGTGCAGCAGCAGGGCATGGGTCTTCTCGCCGTGCTCGCCCAGGCCTTCGCCATGGTCTGCGGTCAGGACGATCAGGGTCCGATCCAGGTCGTCACGTTCCTCGAGGCGCGCCAGGAGCCGGCCGATCGCTTCGTCGACCGCTGCGATCTCACCATCGTAGAGCGCGTCGGAATAGCGCTCACGGAAAGGTGATGGCGGAATTTGCGGCTGATGGGGATCGAAGAAGTGGGTCCACAGGAAGTACGGCCCCCGGCGGTCCGCCAGCCACTCGAGGGCCGGCCGCACGACATCGGCCGCTGGCCGTTCGTCGAAGAAGCCTTGCAGACTCGGATGTTTGCCTTCCTCGAGGCTCGAGGGGTAGTTGTCGTCGTAGAGATCGAACCCCTGGTCGAGGCCGGTCTGCGAGTCGAGGGGGAACGCGCCGACGAAGGCGGCGGTGGCATAGCCGTGGCGCTTCAGCACCTCGGGCCAAGTGACCAGTTCCGGCGCAACATAGAAGCCGGCGTTCTCGTGCACCCCATGGTAGGCCGGATAAGTCCCGGTGAGGATCGAAAGGTGCGACGGTAGTGTGATCGGCACCGGGGTGTAGCAGCGCTCGTACAGCGTACCCTCGGCTGCCAGTCGATCGATATGCGGCGTCTCGATCCCCTCGTGGCCGTAGCAGCCCAGGTGGTCGGCGCGAGTGGTGTCGAGAGTGATGAGAACGACGTTGAGAGGCGGCGCGGCGCGGCAGCAGAGGCAGCAGAAAGCAAGGGCCACCGCGGCGAGCCGAGCTGAGCGGATCGCCCCGAAACGGCCCTCTCGCCGAGTCAGGTCGGCGATCACAGCAAGAGCTCGTCCGCCGTCGGCAGACGGACGACGGTAAAGTCCGCTTCGGCCAGGATGCGCGCGCGGACCTCGCGATCGATCTCAGCCGCATGGTGGCCGGCGTAGGCGGTGCGCAGATCATCGATCGCCTCGTCGAAGCTGCGCTCACGAGGCGGCGCCTTGGCACGGACACGTACGATCGCGAAGCCGCCACGCAGAGTCCGCGTATCGGCCGTCAGGATGCGCTCGGTGTGGTAGATCGGCGACGAGACGTCTCCCGGCTGCAGGGTCGTCACGGCCTTGTAGATCTCCGGCCCGAGGCGCACCCACTCGCTGGGCGGCAGGGCCCCGAGGTCGCCTCCTTGCTCGGCTGCCGGGCCGATCGAGATCTGTCGCGCCAGCTCCGCGAAGGAGGCGCCGGCACGCAGCTCGGCGACGTGATCTTCCAGCTTGCGCTGGGTAGTGAACGGGTCGCCCCCCTGGGCAACGAAGATCAGATCGAGATGCGCCGTCTCAGGCAGGGCGAAGGCCGCCGGTCGCGCCTCATAGAGGGACCGCAAGCGGTCGGCCGGCAGTGTGGCAATGTAGTCCGCCCGGTGCTCCTCATAGCGCGCTCGAATCAGCTGACCCCGGAGCTGTTGGTCGACCCGTGCTTCGAGCTCCGCGGTCAACAGGCCGCGGGCCCGACCTTCCTCGGCCAACAACAGCTGCTCGACGACGAGTTGCTCGAGCGCGTCGTCAGCACCGCTCGCTTCAGGCATCCACTCGAGATCCGCCGCCGTGACCTCAAAGCTCCCGACACGCCATGGGAAGCCCTTGGTCGCCACCTCGATCCGCTCGCGCAACTCGGTGAGCAGCTCGCTTCGGGCAGCCGCAGCTTTTTCACGAGCGAGTCCGACGCGCGCCTGGCGTTCCAGCTGCTCGCGACTCGGCGCCGGTGGCGTCAGTCGACGCTCGAGCTTGAAAAGATGCAGCCCCGTGCGGCTCTCGACCACCGGGCTCACTTCGCCTTCGGCCAAGGCGGCCAAGGCCCGGCGGGTCGTTTCGTCGAGGCGGGAGGGTCGCTGATTCTGCACCAGCCCGCCTTCCGCCGCGGTGCTCGACTGTGAGTGCTCG
>JBCCGX010001115.1:0-3525 GCA_039029035.1 Acidobacteriota bacterium
CATGGCCGTTGTAGAAATCCTGGAACGCTCGTGTGGGCGCCGCAGAGCCGTTCTGGAGATTCCAGAACGCTTGTGCGGACGCCGCAGAGCCGTTGTAGAAATCCTGGAACGCTTGTGCGGACGCCGCAGAGCCGTTGTAGAAATCCTGGAACGCTCGTGGGCCTGCGGCATGGCCGTTGTAGAAATCCTGGAACGCTCGTGTGGGCGCCGCAGAGCCGTTCTGGAGATTCCAGAACGCTTGTGCGGACGCCGCAGAGCCGTTGTAGAAATCCTAGAACGTTCGTGTGGACGCCGCACGGACGTTATGGACCAGAGGTATAGCGAATCGACCGGCTTGCCTCTGGGGCGGTTGCTGCAAGAAGCCGTTCGAGCGTCTGGTGACGGAATCTAGCCCGGCGGCAGGCCGTCCAGGGTGCGCCGGAGGCTGGCCTGGTTCGGGTTGAGCTCGAGCGAGCGCTCGAGCTCGGCGCGGGCGGTCGGCACGTCGCCCAGGCAGCCAGCGGTGAGGCCGTAGAAGGCGTGGGCCGGGGCGCTGTTGGGGAACTTCACCACCGCTTGACGGCCGATGTCGAGGCCTTCAGCACACTGGTCGAGACGGATGCGTGCCACCAGCAGGTGGACCCAGAAGGGTTCGTGATCCGGGAAGTGTTCGATTGCCTCGGTCAGCAGGGTGACGGTGCGCTCCTGCAGATCCAGGTTGTCGTAGTCCTTCGCCGCGCGGTCGATGGTGCGCTCTGCATCGCGCAAGCCCTTCGAGACGGCGAGCCACAGCTCGCGGTCAGCGTCGTCGTAGCGCTTCGTCTCCATGTAGATCCGCCGCAGGTTGTAATGCGGCGAGGGGTAGCTCGGGCTGAGCTCGATCGCCTGGCGCAGCAGACGCTCGCCTTCCGCGTAGTCCTTCTGGTTGATCTTGACCACCGCCAGGTTGTTCAACTGGCCGCGGGTGGCGGTGGAGGTGTCGACCTGGGGGGGCTCGGTGGCGCCAGTGGGTAGCGCCTCGGGGGTGACGGTACCGCCGGCAGAAGCGCCGCCACCGAGGTAGCCCAGGGATTGCAGCTTGGCGATGAACTCCGGATCTACCGGTAGGTCTTCGCTGCCGATCTGCTGGCGGTAGGCGGCCGGCGGTACCAGTGGCAGGTAGTCGATCGGCTGGTGGGTCGACTCGTCGACGCCGGGTAGAGTGGAGCCACGCCAGCCGGCGCCGAGCGGTAGACCGAGCAGCGCCATGACGCTGGGCGCGACGTCGTAGACCGAGGCTGGTGTGGTGGCCAGGTCGACCCGGCCGAGCCGCTTCACGCCGCGGCCTGCGGCCACGAAAACAGCCTCGTTCTCGTGCCACAGAGGGGCGGTCGGCCCGGCAGTGCCGGAGAGTCCGGTCGGCCGACCCTCGCTCCACTTGAAGCCGTGATCGGAGACCACGAGGATCGCCGACTCGGACAGCGGGTAGTGCTCCAGGTAGCGGCCGATCCAGCGGTCGACGACACGGAAGTACTTCGGCACCGCGGCGACATAAGTCGCGGCTTGGACCGGATCGACGTCGAGGGTAGGCGGCGGCATATAGGGGGCGAGGAGATGGCCCAGGGTGTCGGTGCCCTCGAGGTAGACCATCAGCAAATCGGGCTGCTCGCTGGCCAAGCGTAGGCCGGCGCCGAGGTAGGTGCGGCTGGCGGCGAGGATGCGGCGGAAGCCGTCCACCGGGTCCTCCATACCGAGGTTAGCTGCGACCGCGGAGGCGAATTGCGCCTCGGGGATGTCCATGAAGAAGCGCACCGCCTGCCAATCGGTCTCCTGGGTCGCCCGATCGCGCAGTTCAGTGAACTCTTCGAGTCGCTCCTGCGGGAAGATCAGCTCAGGTGGATCCTGGCGCAGCACCGCTTCGGAGATGCCTTGGGTGAGGGTGTAGTAGAGCCGGTCGCTGATCATGACACCGCGGACTCT
This sequence comes from Acidobacteriota bacterium, assembly GCA_039029035.1. Taxonomy (GTDB): domain Bacteria; phylum Acidobacteriota; class Thermoanaerobaculia; order Multivoradales; family J023; genus JAAELT01. The sequence continues at coordinate 1,939 of JBCCGX010001115.1, forward strand.
CTCCGCCGGCCAGGTGGCCCACCAGCCCACCACGCCGACCGTCCGGCCCAGGGCAGAAGCTAAGTTCCATACCGCCGGGACCAGGCGACCGCGGCCGGTGATCGGCAGCAGCAAACCGCGCTGCGGCTCCTTCTCGACGAAATCGAGGATGCCGTGGCGATCGGGGGCGACCCCGGTCGCCATGGTGGTCCAGATCAGTGGCGAGAGGGTCGGCACCAGGGTCTCCATGTCGCCCCAGGTCCCGGCCTCCATCAGTCGAGCCAGGTTGGGCATCTGGCCGGCCCGGACCCAGGGCCGCACCAGCTTCCAGTCCAGACCATCGAGGCCGAGGACCAGCACCTTGGGTGCTTCGGCCTCGGCCTCGGCGTCGAGATCCTCAGCGATGGCGGCGAGGAGCAGCTCGCGCAAGGCACCTGGATCGGCCTGCACGGTGACCTCGAGATGCCCGGCAACGGTGCCTATCGTAGTCGCGACGGCTTCGGCGATGCGCTGGCTGAGATCGGGAGGACAATCGTTGCCAGCGCCTTCAGTCGAGACCTCGGGGACGAAGCAAGCGAAAGCGGTTGCTTCGACAATCGCCTCAACCGGCTCGGCGGCGCGATCCGTCAGGCCCGCTGGCGCAGCTTCGGCCGCGGCGAGCGAGTAGGTGCCCGGTGCCGGTTCCCAGCGCAGCCGGATACCGACGCGCGACCCTTCCTTGGCCGTCGTCTGGATCTCTGCCTCGAGCGGAGCGGCCACCTGGCGCTGGTGAGACCAGCGGGCAAGGAACGACACACCCCGCGTCGGAACAGTCAGCCTTCCAGTCGATGGGTTCCAGGCATGCAGCACGCCGTCGGCCGGCACCCAAGCGACGGTCGACCAGAGGAAAATCCCGATCAAAGCGACGGCGAGAGCGATGAGTGGGGTGCGCATGTCGGGACCTTAACAGCACTCGGGCCGCAGGAGCCACACTGCTAAGATACTCGGGTGATTCGCACGGAAAATCCCTTGCGAAATCGGCCTTCCCGAGGATCCATCGCGATGCTTCTACGCCACGCCCGTGTCGGGTTGCCTCTGGCCTTGCTGTTGCTTGCTGCGAATCTCTCGGCCCAGGAAGCCGCACTGTCGGGTGAAGCGCCCGAAGGCGCCTTTTTCGAGACAGTCGACGTCAATGTCGTCAACATCGAGGTCTTCGTCTACGACAAGAAGGGTGACCCGATCACCGGCCTGACGCGGGAGGACTTCGAGGTCTTCGAAGACGGCGATCGGGTAGAGGTGACCAATTTCTACGCTGTCGACGACGGGCGCCCGGTGGGGCCCACGGCCAGTGACGCGACGCCCGAGGCGACTGACGCACCGCGCGAGCCCCGCCTGAGCGATCGGATCCCGCGCATTCCCGAGAGCCAGCGCCTGCACCTGGTGGTCTATGTCGACAACTTCAATATCGAGCCCTTCCACCGCAATCGGGTCTTCGGTCAGCTGCGGAGCTTCCTGCGCGGGCTCGACCGGCAGGATCGAGTGATGTTGGTGAGCTACGATCGCTCGCTCAACATCCGCCACCGCTTCACCGACGAGCCGGGCAAAATCGCCGAGGCCCTCTTCGACCTC
>JBCCGX010001116.1:0-3525 GCA_039029035.1 Acidobacteriota bacterium
CTCACATCAAACTGCCTACGTCCATCACGTCCAAGTGCACTTTGATGTGAACTGGACTGTTATAACCTGCGTCGGGACACCGATCGCGGGTCGCAACCGCTTCGAGACCGAAGACCTGATCGGCTTCTTCGTCAATACGCTGGTGCTGCGCACACGCCTCGACGATGACCCGAGCACGCTCTCGTTGCTGGCCCGAGTCCGCGAGATGGCACTGGCCGCCTACGCACACCAGGATTTGCCCTTCGAGAAGCTTGTCGAAGAGATCCTGCCCGAGCGCAGCATGAGCCATTCACCGCTTTTCCAGGTGATGTTCACCCTGAACGCCGCGAACGCTACGGGTGCCGCGCCGAGTGCCGGGTCCGAGAGCACCGAGGCGGCTGGCGGGGTGGCGAAGGCGCCGGCGCGAACGGTGAAGTTCGAGCTCACCCTGGGGGTGCAGCAGGAGGGCGATCGCCTTCGGTTGGTGGTGGACTTTTCCACCGACCTCTTCGATACGACGACCATCGACCGCATGCTGGGGCAGTACCACAATCTGGTGGCGGAGATGGTCGAAGCTCCGGACCGGCCAGTTTCGGCCTTGAGGTTGATCAGTCAAACCGAGAGGGCCCAGATCCTGGTGGAATTGGGGCTCGGGAAATCGTTGGGTACAGCTGCCAGCGTTGCCTGGCGAGAGCTCTTCACTTCGCGTCTCGAGCAGAGCCCGGAGGCGATCGCTGTCGTCGCCGGGGACGAGCTCCTGAGCTATCGCGAGCTCGACCGCCGGGCGGCACGCTGGGGGCATCAGCTCGCCCAGATGGGGGCGGGCCCCGAAGTGCCCATCGGGGTGTCGGTGGAACGCTCGCCGGCCGCGATCGAGGCACTGCTGGGGATTTTTGCGGTGGGTGGGATCTATGTCCCGCTCGATACGAGCCTACCGGCCGCGCGGCGAGACTTCATCCTCGCCGACGCCGGGATCGAAATCCTCCTGACCCGCACATCAAAGAGCGAGACGATGCGCGCGTCGTGGCTCGGGAGCGAAGCCGGACCGCGGCTCGGCTCCGGAGCTGCTGCGCGGCCGGAGAACACCGCTTATGTGATTTATACCTCCGGCTCCTCCGGCCGGCCGAAAGGTGTTTGTGTCGACTACGGATCGCTGGCGCGTTATCTGGTCTCGATGCAGGACATCTTGCGGTTCGACGCTCGGGATCGGGTCCTCCAGTTCTCGTCCCTGAGCTTCGATGCCTCCCTGGAGCAGATCCTGGCGTCGCTCGGCGCGGGGGCGAGTCTGGTGCTCCGACAGCCCGAGCTCGGGGTGGCGGAAGACGTCTTGAGGTGGATCGTCGAACAGAGGCTGAGTGTTATCGATCTGCCGCCGGTCGTGTGGGCCGATCTGGCCCAGGCGGCGGCTCGCCAGCCGGAGATTCTCGCCGGGAGCCGGCTGCGCTGGGTGATCACCGGTGGCGAGGCCATGCCGGTGGCTCCCTTGTCTTCCTGGTGGCGAGGGGGGAGCAGGGCGGAGATTCTCAATGCCTACGGCCCGACGGAGGCAGTGATCGCCGCGACCGCCTACCGGATCACCCGGGCCTCCGACGGTGCTCGCGAGCAGCAGCCGATCGGACGCCCCTTGAGTGGGCGAGCGGTCTACGTCCAAGATCGCCGGGGCCGTACCGTGCCCCTGGGTGTGAACGGCGAGCTGACCGTCGGCGGCGGAGTAGGCCTGGCGAATGGGTATCTCGGTAGGCCTGCCCTCACCGCCCAGGCGTTTGTTCCAGACGCCCAGGGTGGCGAGCCGGGGAGCCGTCTCTACCGGACCGGCGATCTGGCGCGCTTCCTCCCCAGCGGCGACCTGGAATTCCTCGGCCGGATCGATCAGCAGGTGAAGGTGCGGGGATTCCGTATCGAGCTGGGTGAGATCGAGGTGGCGCTGCAAGGCCTGGCCGAGATCCACGAGGCGGTCGTGATGGTGCGGGCAAGCGCTGCCGGAGACCTCGGTTTGGTGGCCTACGTGGTCCCCGAGGGGCAGGGTGAACCGGACGTTGCCGAGTTGCAGACTGCGGCGCTGCGGCAAGCTCTGCAGGCGAGCTTGCCCGACTACATGGTGCCTTCTGTGTTCGTCACGCTCGACGTGCTGCCGTTGACGCCTAACGGGAAGATCGACCGCGAGGCCCTGCTGGCCGCGACCCCGGCCTCGGGGAAGCAACAGAGAGCACCGCGCACGATGGCCGAAGAGATCCTGTGCGGGATCTGGTCCGAGGTCTTGGACCGCGAGACGGTCGGCGTCGATGATGATTTCTTCGAGCTGGGCGGGCACTCGCTGCTGGCGACTCGGGTGATCTCGAGGATCCGGACCGTCTTTCAACGGGAGCTTCCGGTGCGCGCCCTCTTCGAGGCGCCGACCGTGGCGAAGCTGGCAGCGCTGGTCGAGGGGCGGCTGCACGAGGAACGGGACGCCGAGCGGCCAGCCCTCGAACGGATCAGTCGTGACGGAGACCTCCCCCTGTCGTTTGCCCAGCAGCGGCTGTGGTTCATCGACCAGCTCCAGCCTGGGAGCTGGGCGTACAACATGCCCTCGGCGTTGCGTTTCGATCGCGTGCTCGACCCGGCGGTGCTGGCGGCGGCGTTCGGTGAGCTGGTGCGACGGCACGAGTCATTACGCACGAGCTTCCCGTCGGTCGCCGGCGAGCCGACCCAGCGGATCGCTTCGCCGGCCCCGGTGCTGTTGCCGGTGGTCGACCTGGAGGGGTTGCCGGAGGCCGACCGTGAGCTGGAAGCGGGCCGTCTGACCGCTGCGGAGATGGCGCGCCCCTTCGACCTGGCGCGTGGACCTGTTCTGCGCCACGGGCTCTTGCGCTTGGGCAGCGCCGACTGGGTCCTGCTGGTCACGATGCACCACATCGCCAGCGACGGCTGGTCGATGGATATCTTGACGCGGGAGCTTTCGACGCTCTACGAAGCCTTCGCCGCGCACCGTCCGTCACCGCTCAGGGAGCTGCCGATTCAATATGCCGATTACGCCGCCTGGCAGCGCCGGTGGCTGGCGGGCGAGGTGCTCGATGCCGAGATCGAGTACTGGCGGCGCCAGCTGGCGGGCGCACCACCGGCGCTCGAAATGCCGACCGACCGGCCACGCCCGGCGGTGGCGAGGCATCGCGGTGCCTTGCTCGCGCGGCGCTTGCCCGAAGAGCTTGCACAATCCCTCGCCGCGTCGAGCCGTCGGCGCGGGACGACGCTCTTCATGACCTTCCTGGCCGCCTGGCAGGCGGTCCTGAGCCGCTGGAGCGGCCAGAACGATATCTCCGTGGGAACGCCGATCGCGGGGCGCAACCGTTTGGAGATCGAAGGGCTGATCGGCTTCTTCGTCAATACGCTGGTGCTGCGCACGCGCTTCGACGACGACCCTGGCGCCGCAGCGCTCCTCGAGCGAGTGCGTGAGACGACCCTCGAGGCGTACGCTCACCAGGACCTGCCGTTCGAGAAGCTGGTGGAAGAGCTTCAGCCGGAGCGCAACCTCAGCCGCTCGCCGCTTTTTCAGACGATGTTGGTCTA
>JBCCGX010001117.1:0-3523 GCA_039029035.1 Acidobacteriota bacterium
AAGCGGCCGCCATCACGCCGGATCTGAATTCGGCCAAGCCCGCCCCGCCCAACTGAACAAAAGTCCCGCTTCGAGTCTCTAACCCGGCCGTATCCTCAACCTGTGGGCGGAGTCCCTAGATTTGGCCTCTGCCATCAACCCTGAAGGGAGTTTCTTATGAGTGAAAGGACGAGAGCGAGCCTGGGCGAGGGCGAGGCCACGATGGCCGCCGTGGCGTACATCACGGACAAGGGGCGCAGTTACTATGATTTGCCGGCCGGATCCCCACCGGTCGTGCCCTTCGAGATGAGCCTCGCTTGGAACGCCGAGGAGTTGCGCTACGGCAGCGGCAAGACCATCACGGGAATTCATCGACCCTACGGTGAGCCGGTCGCCTTCGGCTCGGGCCGCCTGTTCTTTTTCCGCTACTGCACCAACCCCGACCAGGGCTCGTCCCACGTGCCGGTCAATCGCATCTCGGTGCTCGGCTTGACTAGCCGAGGGCAGTTCGGTTTCTTTCGCGAAGTCGACTACACGGACTACCTACGAGGGTCCGGCCAGGCTCCCGACCAGCGAGGCTGCGAAAAGGATGCCGGCAACGATCTGCCGGGAACCCGTGACTTGAGCCTGCAGATCCTGAGCTCGAGTGCAGGACGCTTCCGCCACGAGCTGGTGATCGAGGCCGGCTCGCCGGCCGCCCTGTTCTAAACCCGGAACGCTCAGCTGCGGCCTCAGGTGAAATTCAGCAGCCTGTCGCTCTGGCGTTCAAAGGCCCGCGCTCAGGGACTAGACGCCGGGGTCCAAAGAGGCGCTGTGTTCTGACGGTGGCTTCGTAGAGCATTGAACCCAGGTCCGTTCACGCTTCGCTCTCAGGCTGCTGAATTTCAGGGGTTAGCGCAGCCGTGCTTGCTGCGCTAACCACCGATCTCAAGCGGCCGGCAAACCGTAGCTGACGCCGGTGAGGTCTTCACTGACCTGCCAGAGTCTCTGCCCCACGCCCGCGTCCCGGGCTCGCTTCACCATGTCGACCCGCTTGGGGTAGCCGCGCATCTGCATCAAGCCACTCGGACCATAGTAGTCGCCGCCGCCGGCGGCGGGATCGGTCGCCGCGCGCAGGGTGGGGAGGGCGCCTTGTGGCGGCTGCATGGCGAAGAGGGGGTTGAAGAACGATGCCATGCCGCTGGTGCGCTGCAGGTCGGTCGCCGTCCAACCGGGGTGGGCGGCGGTGACCAAGACGTCGGAGCCGACGGTCCGCAGGCGGCGCTGCAGTTCCAGGACAAACAGCTGGTTGGCCAGCTTGCTCTGACCGTAGGCCTTCCACGGAGCATAGCCTCTCTTCTCGAACTGCAGATCGTCGAAGTCGATCTCGCCCATCGAGGCCGCCGTGCTCGACACCACCACCACGCGCGAGCCCGCGGTGCGCTGCAAGTGGGGTAGGAGGGCGCCGGTGAGAGCGAAGTGGGCGAGGTGGTTGACGCCGAACTGGAGCTCGAAGCCCTGGGCGGTCTTGCTCGCCGGCGGCACCATGACGCCGGCGTTGAGGATCAGGAGATCGAGCCGGTCGGTCGCGGCGGTGAAGCGCCCGGCGAAAGCCTCGACATTCTGCAGGTCGGCCAGGTCGAGCTGCTCCAAGGTGATGGAGGCGTCAGGCGTTTCATCGAGGATGCGCTGCACCGCCGCCTCGCCCTTCTCGAGGCTGCGGCAGGCGAGGGTCACCTGAGCGCCTTTGCGCGCCAGGGCACGAGCGGTCTCGAAACCGATACCGGTGTTGGCGCCGGTTACGATCGCCTGGCGGCCGGCTTGGTTCGGAATATCGTCAAAGGTCCAATTCGACATGGTTGGCTCCTTCTTTTGAGTCGGTGGATGGCCAGAGGCTCAAGGCCCCTCGCTGAGACCCAATTTAGGATGCCATACGAGCCAACGCACTAGCGGAACGCGCCAAAGCAGTAGCGAGCTGCGCCAAGCTGGGCCAAAACCGACCTTGGCGCCCGATCCATCCCCGGGTGCTAGTCTAGGGCAGCGCGACCGCGACCGGATCCTGTACCGCGACGCCGACGACGGCCTGGAGCTCGACCGTCCCCGGATCCTGCCAACGCAGAGTGATCACGGGCCGGGATCCGCTGCGCACCGTTTGGGCCGCTGCGGGCGAGAGCAGGTCGTCGAGCCGGACTGCCTTTTCCGCCAATCTCGGTGACTCGGGGTCGCTGAGGTCGACGGTGATCAAGGCGTGGCGCCCGGCGTGCTCGGCGAAGAAGACGACACCCTCTTCATCTTCCGACCACAAGATGGGGGAGAGCACGCGGTGGCGCTCCTCCAGCAACGGATCGTAGGAACCCTGCTCGGCGTTGGCGGCGGGGAAGATCGGCCGGCCTGCGTTGGCGGCGTTGCGCACCGGCGGGCGGCCGGCGCGGTTGTCGGCCGCTGAACGGGCGAGGTCATAGAACAGCAGCAGGGTTCGCCGGTCCTCGGCTGGGGTTTCGGGCGGTGCATAGCGTGCGTAGACCAGCTTCTGGCGCGACGGCGACAGACGGTAGTCGAAGGTGAGGATCTCGTCTTGCAGGGCGCCGGCTTCGAGATCCACCAGCAGGAGGGACTTGGCACCGGGCTCGAGGATGCCGGTGATCAGCAGGGAGTCGTCGTCGATCAGCCGCATCGTGGCCGACTTGCCGAGCCGGGCCTCGAAGGGGATCGCGTGCTTTTCCAGCGTCTGCCGATCCTCGAACAGCAGCTCCAGTGGATTGGGGCAGCAATGCCGCCCCTCCTTGATCAGCTGGATGTTGTAGCGCTCATTGCGCAAGGCGCAGATCGGATCGATCTGGTGCTCCGCGGCGCTTGCTTCCGTCTTCTCAGCCAGGGCTGCCGAGCCGGAGATCGCCAGGAGAGCGACCGCCGAGAGCACGCTACCGAAGGTGTCGCGCCGCGTCATGCCCTTTGTTTACGGGCCGCGGCGCGCGAAGTTCACTCGCCGACCGATGTTGCGTCTCGGACCCGCCAGACCAGGTCGCCGTGGTCGAGCTCGGCCAAGCCGGGACCGCCGGAATCCGGTTGGCCGCCATCGTCCCGGCGGTTGCCGGAGACGCTCCACAGACGATAGCCCTCGCCCTCCTTGCGGTAGTGGTAGGGGGCGTCGGCGAAGGGATCGCGGAACCGTTGGCCGAGGGCACCGAGATCCTCCGGGTAGGCCCCTTCGGTCTCGCGGATCGCTTCCAGGGCGAGGGCGATCTCCAGCTGATCGACCTGTGCCAGCCAGGCGTCGCGCTTGCGGCTGGCGCCGAGGCAGACGAAGAACGCGTCCTTCGCCGGCGCCGCCCAGGCCGGCGGCTGCAAGGCCTCGATTTGCGATCTGGCGTCCTCGGCCAGGGCGTGGGCCGGCTGCTCGCACAGCTCGAAGGCCGGTGCCGCGGCTTCCAGGTAGAGCGCCGCGTTGAGGCGGCGCCACGGTTGACGGGTCAGGGCGAAGCGCTCGACCAGGCCACGCGAACGGAGACCGAGAGGGAGCTGATCGACCCGCCGGTCCTGCAGCGAGAGAAAGAGACCCGAGATC
>JBCCGX010001118.1:0-3516 GCA_039029035.1 Acidobacteriota bacterium
CCGGCCTCGGTGCTCTTGGCCAAGGCAGCGTCCTCTTCGGTCGCCTCGACCGCCGCGTCATCGACCTCCTGAGCCTCCTCCGCGGCGGCCCGCTCGTCCTCGATCGCCTCAGCCTCGGCACGCTCCATCGCCTCGTCGAGCTTCTCCTCCACCGCCACGATCTCTTTCTGGATCTCCTCCTCTTCGTCCGGCGGCATAGATTCGGGCGGCGCCTCGACCTCGCTGCCGAAGAGCTCTTCGAACTGCTCCAGGGGCGGCAGCTCCTTCAGATTCCGTAGGCCGAAATGCTGCAGGAACTCCCGTGTCGTGCCATAGAGGAACGGCTTGCCGACCACTTCCTTGCGCCCGGTGATGCGCACCAGACGACGCTCGAGGAGCTTCTTCAGAACACCCGAGGAGTTGACCCCGCGCAACTCCTGGATCTCAGGCGCGGTGACCGGCTGACGATAGGCGATGATGGCGAGGGATTCGAGCGCCGGCATGGTCAGCTTGTTGGTGCCGGTGACCTCGAAGAAGCGCCTCAGATAGCCGTGCAGGTCGGGTCGCGAGACCAAACGCAGGCCACCCGCCACCTCATCGATCAGGACACCGCGTTGGGCGTCTTCGCGGTAACGCTCGACTACCGCTGCGAGCGCTTCGGCCGCCGCCTCGCGCTCGTTCTCGGCGAAGACCTCGAGCAGCTTCTCACGTTTCACCGGATCGTTGGAGACGAAGAGAATCGCCTCGACAACGGCTTCCATTTCTTGCCGATCGGTCATCCTTGGATGGCCTCCAGCTCACTCAGATCGAGCTCGCGGGTCGTGCGGTAGAGGAGAATCGAGCCCTTGGCCGTTTGATGGACTCGAATCAGGTGTAACCGAGCCATTTCGAGAACCGCCAGAAACGCGGCAATAGCCTCCCGGCGGCATGACAGGCAGCGCATATCGTCGAGCAGGTCATACGGCCGGCCGGTGAGCAAGAGATCCATCAGTCGCTCGATCTGCTGCCGCAGGGTGAAGACTTCGCCCGGTAGCAGGATGGGCTCCGGATTCTCACGCTCGAAACGCTCCAAGACCTGTTTGAAGGTGCGCAGGAGATCAAACAGAGACACTTCACTCAGATCCATCTCGGGGGTGTCGTCCTTGGCGATGCGGCGCACCTCGTCACTCTGTCTCGGCCACATGCCGCGACGCTGGCTGTCCACCTCGGCCAGGGTCTGCGCCGCTTCCTTGAGGCGGCGGTACTCGAGCAGCCGCTCGACCAGATCCTGCCGCGGATCGGCCTCGATCTCGGCACCATCCAGAGTCTTGGGTCGTGGCAGCAGCATCTTGGACTTGAGGTGGATCAAATAAGACGCGGTGTAGATGTAGTCCCCGGCGATATCCAGATTGAGCTCCTCCATCAACTCCAGGTAAGCGTGGAACTGATCACAGATCATCGCCACCGGGATGTCGGTGATCTCGACCTTGTTGATCTTGATCAAGTGCAGGAGGAGGTCCAACGGGCCTTCGAAGACCGGCAAACGGACTTGCCAATCGTCCGGCAGAGTGCCGCTGGGAGGCAGGGGGCTAGCCATGGTGTACGGTTGAGAGAGTGGATCGGTAATGGGGGCCGGAAAGGTGGCCCGGCAGGGCATGTAAACGGTAAATTTTAGCAAAAGAGGCGCTCGCCGACGGCGGACCGCCGCTCCCCTCCGCTATCAACTAGACGTCAGCTGGCGTGAAAAATCGTTCGGACGAGGCCGAAGCGGACTTCGTCGCCGTTCTTGAACTCGACTGGCAGGCCGGTCTCGACCCGTTCGCCATTGACGAACGTGCCGTTCATAGTACCGATCTCCTCGCGCACATAGTAGCGGCCGTCGCGGCGAAAGATTTTGGAGTGACGGCGGCTGATCGAACGCTGAGAATCTGCTGGGGTGAGATCGATATCGGGATTGATGCCAGTCACCGGATCGCGCCGGCCGACCGAGGTCTCCTCACCTGCCGAGAGGAAGAACTCGATACTCGACGAATCGTGCACCAGCTTCTCGGTCCCGGTTCGCCGTTCCTCGACCCGATCGGCGGTCGGCATCTCCGGCGCCTGGCTCTCCTCGGACCCGAGCGCCTCACGCAGCCGCAGATCGGTTTCGCGCAGCCGGCGTGACAGCTTGCGCATCATGCGCACCGCGATCTCCGGATTCTTGCGCAGCATCTGGTCGAAGGTCGAGCCGTTGATCTCCAGCAGGCGGCAGTCCGAGGCGGCGCGCGCCGTGGCGGTTCGCGGCAGATCTTCGAGCACCGACATCTCACCGAAGAAATCGCCCTGGCCGAGCAAGGCAAGCTGCTGCTGGCTCTCCTTGAAGCGCTTCAGGATGGCGACTTTGCCCTCCTGCACGATAAACATCTCGGTACCGAGCTGGCCCTCTTCGAAAATGATCTCGTCGGCCTTGAACTCCACCGAGAAGCTCGGCGCTTCTTGCTTCGACTTGGTTGCCTTGAAGACCGGTTTGACCATCTCAGACCCGCCTCCGACGTACGGAGCACGATTCTCCTCAGTTGCGAGATTATCCCCTGGTGAGAGCCTCGCCGATCGTCAGCTCACCGGCCGCCGGATCCAACGTTCCCCAGAGTCCCAGGGGAAGCGTCAGGTTGGGCCGGGAATGACCGACGGGAAGCCCCCAAGCGAGAGGCCAGGGGAAGCCTCTCGCTTCCTGCCGGAGCTGCGCCAACAGGGTTTCATGAGAGGCCGCGAGTGATGACTCGTCGTCCCCCTCGAGATGTCCTGCAACGACGCCGCTTAGCTTCGTCAGGTTACCTGAGAGCCGTAGGTGGGTCAACATTCGGTCGAATCGATACAACGGCTCGCCGAGATCTTCGAGTACCAGGATGGCACCCTCCAGATCGGGCGCATACGGTGTCCCGAGGGTTGCGACGAGCATGCTCAGGCAGCCGCCAAGAACCGGACCCGAGATCGCCGCTGCATCGTCCTCAGCGCAGATCGGGAATCGTATCGGCTGGTCTCCGGCCAGGGCGGCCTCGAAACCCTCCTGTTCCGCCGGTGTCAGGCCGCGAGCGAAATCACCCGCGACCATCGGACCATGGAAGGCGGTGATTCCCAACCGGGCCACGACTTGCAGCAGGAACGGCGTCAGGTCGGAGTAGCCGACATAGGACCGAGGCCGCCGGGCCAACAGGGTCCAGTCGATGTCGGGCAGTATCCGCGTCACGCCGTACCCGCCGCGAGCGAAGACGATGGCACCCAAGTCGTCGTCGGCCGCCAGGTCGTGGAAGGCGTCGAGGCGCTCCTGATCCGAGCCCGCAAAAAGGCCGCAGCAGCTGCGCAGGTTGGCTGCCTCCACCGGCACATAACCCAGGGCTTCGAGGGCCTCCAGGCCCGTCGCGAGGCGCGCCGGATCGACCTTGCCCGACAGCGCCGCAACGCCGATCCGATCACCGGGGCGGACGGAGGGTGGGAGCGTGGTGGAAGAGATCATGAGTCGAACGAGAAACCAAGGATCGAGCGAGATATCAAGAATCGAAGGCCGGAGAGCTCCATAAG
>JBCCGX010001119.1:0-3516 GCA_039029035.1 Acidobacteriota bacterium
CAATTTGCGGAAATGCGCTGGTAGATTGTCCAGACAGGATACCAGATCCGCGCGTAAACGTTGACGGGGCGCAGCTCCTATGCCAATCTTTCCTTTGTTAGAGCCTTATGGCTGAAGATCGATGAATCGCCTCCGAGGTGGACCATGAGAACTGAAACGAATGCCTGCAGCAAGACATCCACCACGCCGACACCTCTGGCCGCGGGTGCGGCAGTGCTCCTGCTGGGCCTGCTGCTGATACCGAATCCGTTTCGCAGCACCTCCGCTGACGAGACCAAGGCCACCACCGAAGCGCCCGACACAGCGCCGGCACCTAGCGAAGTGCAGAAGAGCGCCGACGAAGAGCATGCGGCTCTCTTTCTGGAGAACCGTTTCCCAGCTGCGACGACCTGCGCCACCTGCCATCCGGATCACTACCGCGAGTGGTCGGTCTCACCCCACGCCTACGCTCAGATGAGCCCGGTGTTCAACGCCATGCACGGCACCATCTTGAAGCGCACCAACGGCACCAACGGCGACTTCTGCATCCGCTGTCATACGCCGGTCGGGATGAACCTGGGTGAACCGGAGTTCATGTCTAACATGGATCGCCACCCAACGTCGCGCGAGGGGGTCACTTGCATCGTCTGCCACCGGGTCAACAACGCCTACGGCAAGCTCTCCGGCCGATTGGCGATCGTCGAGGGCGACCTGTTCGAACCGGTCTATGGGCCCAAGGGCGGTGAAGAGCTCGAGCGTGTGATCGAGAGTGGCGAGTATCGGGTCAACACCGAGCGCGGAAAGGCAGGGCGGGCGGTGCACACCACGGCGGAAAAGTTCTTCCAGCTTTCCACTTCGGGATTTTGCGGCACCTGTCACGACGTCAATCTGGTCAATGGCTTCCGTCTCGAAGAGGCATTCAGCGAGTTCAAGAACTCGCCCGCGGCGCAGGAGGGCATTTCCTGCCAGGATTGCCACATGGGAACTGAGCCCGGCGTCGCCTCGGGCTACGCCGAAGCCCCGGCAGCGATCGTCGGTGGCAAGCCGACCCTACCGCGCAAGAAGACCGACCACATGTTCATCGGCCCCGATTACTCGGTGGTACACCCCGGTATCTTTCCCCACAACACCAAGGCCTCGGAGCTTGCCACGATTCGCGAGTGGCTGACCTTCGACGTCGCCGCCGGCTGGGGCACCGATGCCTTCGAAGACCAGGTGGCAGGTGACTTCGAATTCCCGGAGCGCTGGCGCTCGGCCGACGACCGCTACGATGCCCGCGACATCCTGAATGAGAACCTCGGCCTGCTGGAGGAAGCACACCACCAGCGCCGCAAGGTTCTGCAAGCGGGCTATCAATTCGGTGACATGGAAGTCGTCCGAGCCGACGAGAAACGTGGCCTGGAGTTTCGCGTCGAGCTGCGCAACGGCACCAACGGCCATGGTGTCCCGACAGGCTTCGACGCCGAGCGCCTGGTCTTCCTCCGGGTTACGGTCACCGACACCGAGGGCACGGTGGTCTACCGCTCCGGTGATCTCGATCCGAACGGTGATGTCCGCGACCTGCATTCACTCTACGTCCACAACGGCGAGCTACCGCTCGACAAGCAACTGGTGAGCCTCCAGTCACGCTTCGTCACCCGCATGGTCCGCGGCGGCGAGCGCGAGCAAGTGCTGGCGGTGAACTACTCCCCCGATCCATTGCCGTTCCTCCGGCCGTCGACCTCCTCGACCATTCTCACCGGCAGGCCACGCGGCGCTCGCAAGCACAAACAGAACATCGCCCCCGGCGATAGCGTGTGGGGCCGCTACAAAGTCGACTCCGAAGACCTGACCGGCAAAGGGCCCTACAAGGCGCGGGTGCAGATCGTCGCCGGCATGATCCCGGTCAACTTGATCCACGAAATCAAGGACGTCGGCTTTGACTACTTCATGAGTGCCCGCGAGGTGGCGGAGAAGGTCGTCGAAGGACACCTCGTCCTGTGGGAAGCCGATCTCGATCTCGGCCCCGAAACGCCAACCGGCAAGAAGCCGATGGTAGCGGCGTCACCTTGAGAGGTGCCGAGATGAAGCGCGTTCAGGCGGAGCTCGCCTCCAACCAACGAGCTCCGCAGTGGCAGCTCGCATCGACAAAGGTGAAAGGGCCGGAGGTCGGCCTTGCCAGGTGCCTGGTCTTGGCTCTGATGTTGCTGTTCTCGCCGCATCTGGCCTCGGCCGACGAGAGCGCCCAGCTCTCCGAGCAAGATCAAGGCGAGCACGGTAGTCAACACCTCGATGACGGCAATCACCGTGAAGATGACCACGGTGATAGCGATCATGGTGATGACGATCACGGTGAAGGCCAACACAGTGAGGACGACCACGGCGAAGGGCACCCTGGTGGTGACGACCACGGCGACGAGCATCACGTTGAGGGCGAACAGGGCGAGGGTAAGCATGGCAAGGGTCACCATGGCAAGCACTCGAGCCGCCTGACCGACGAGAAGATCCCGCTGCAGACCGAGGGGTTTCCGCAACGACCGAAACCGATCCTCGAGCTCGGCGAACCTTTCCTCGGTACCGGTACTCTGCGGCCGGGCTTCAAGCTGCCGACCGGCGCCGTCTGGCAGCCGTCGCTGCTCGCTTTCGGCACCTACCGTACGGCAGTACAAACTTTCGAGCCCGACGCCACACCGAGCGGACGCATCACCGAGTGGACGAACCGCCTCGATCTCTTCCTCAACCTGCAACTCTCCGGCTCGGAGCGCCTGGTGGTCGGCATCCGTGCTCTCGATGACAACGGTCGGTTCACCGGCTACTTCTTCGAGCATCCCGACGACGACCTCGAAGGCAGCTTCGAAGATGCCTTCTCGGCCGATCTCGAGACGCTCTATTTCGAGGGCGACTTCGGCGAGATTTTTCCCAACCTCGATCGCGATGACTTCGGCTCCACCGACGTCGGCTTCTCGGTCGGCCGCCAGCCGATGCTCTTCCAGGAGGGGATGTTGATCAACGACACCATCGACGGTGTCGGCTTTACACGCAACACCCTTCTGCCGCAGAACACCTCCAACTTCCGTCTCACCTTCTTCTATGGTTGGGACAACATCAACGTCAACAACGCCGAGCGGCGCTCTGCCAACCTCTACGCCCTCTTTTCCTCCACCGACTTCCGCTCATCGACGGTGGATCTCGACGTCGCTTATATTCAGACCCACGATGGGGACGATGACCTCCTTGCCGGCGGGGTCAGCGCTGTCCAGCGCCTCGGGGTGACCAACAGCGCCTTTCGCATCCTCGGCTCGGTCGCTCTCGATGAAGAGACCGACGCGTCGGCCGACGGCGTGTTGTTGTTCAGTGAGCTGTCGTGGACCCCCCACTACACCCACGACCTGCTCTACGTGACGACCTTCGCCGCCTTCGATGAGTACACCCCCGCCGCCCGCGGTGTCGGCCCGGCCTCGAGCGGCCCCCTCGGCCGTGCGGGGATCAACTTCGCCGCGGTGGGCATCGGCAGCTTCGGCGCGCCGCTCTCCGGCCGTGCGCGCGATGTGGTCGGTG
>JBCCGX010001120.1:0-3509 GCA_039029035.1 Acidobacteriota bacterium
ACATCCCCTGCGGCAAGGAACCCTGCGCGACCTGTGGGCTCACCTCAACAATCTCGCCAGTCCTCCGGCATTGGACTGGCGAGAGGCTCTCGCAACGACGGCAAAACCTACCGAGTGAGCGCGGTCAAGGTGCGCCTCGTTTCCCCTCCGCCAACATATTGCAGAACATCGCCCCCTGCTCGATCGCATCGTCCAACGCCACGTGGGTGTGGGGCAGGTCGTCGAACCAGTGGCGCGGCATGATGCGCTTCGTCGTATGGCGAAAGCGGGTGCCTAGCACGCTCATGGCGTAGGTTTTGACGTCCAGGGCAGCGAACGAGAACGGGCTCTTGCCGGCGAAGCGGATCAGGTACCAATAGATGAAAGTGAAGTCGAAGCCGGCCGGATAGGCGACGAACACCGGCTTGCCGGGTAGGGATCTGACCCAGGCGGCGTACTCCGGCATGACCTCTCCAGGTGGCCGTGGATCCGTGCGGCAGGCTTCCCAGGCTTCCGGCTGGGTCGCCCACCAGCGCATGGTCCGCGGCTCGCCTTCAGCGTCCGGCAGCAGCTCGAGGTTGGCGGAGTAAGTATCGAGTAGGGTCTTGTCGGCCAGGTAGGCGGCCGAGCCGAAGCTCAGCATGGAATGGGGGCCGGGTATCGGCCCGTCGGCCTCGACGTCGGTCGAGACGTAGATCTCAGGTTTGTCTTTACTCATGGCCGGTGGAGTCTATCCGCCGATCCTCGTGGGTGCTCAGAAGGCTGAATTGCGCTGTAGATCTCCGAAGACAGCTCCGAACACCCCTATTCGTCTGGCTGGTAGGACCAGCCCATGGAGACTCAAGTTTCCAACACCGGAGGAAGTTGATGAGCAATGGCAACAACAGCGGACTGTACGAATGGTCGGACCCGGCAGGCGTGCCCTTCTCGCGCGAAGAGCTGCGGCTCGATGTGGACGGCGACTTTCCTCAGCTGATCGCGAGCGGCACCGGTTTTTCCGGTCTGAACCTCCGCGTCCACTGGATCGCTCGCCCGCTGACTGTCGGGCAGACGGAGAACGGGCTCCGATGGAGCGGACCGATCGCGCTCAAGCTGGATAGCGCCGGGATCTTCCAATACACCCAAGTGTCGATCGAGACCGCGGGCCCCTTCTTGGAGGTGACGTTCTCGGGCGCTGGTCTGCCGGACCTGATCCGCGATTTTGCCTTCGTCTCACCCTTCTTCCGCAAAGTGGAGCTCGAGTTCGACGCCGAACAGGGTGTCGATCTGACGCTCGACTACCAGACCAATGACCACCCCGACCGTCCGGCGGGGCTGGCAGCGGAAAACCTGACCATCGATACGGTCTTTGAGCGCGCCGGATTCGAGGTTGTCCGAACCGGCCAGGACACGATCGTGCCGTCTTCCGCCAGCGGCAGTAACGCGTCGTGGAGCGACGCGGAGATGCACGATGCGATGCAGGTGCACTTCTCGGCCCTCGCCGGACTACCTCCCAGCCAGCGCGACCGGGCACGTTGGGCTCTGTGGACCTTCTTCGCCGGGATTCACGACGACGGCAAAAACCTGGGCGGCATCATGTTCGACAGCATCGGCGCGGCGGAGCGCCAAGGCACCGCGCTGTTCGTCAATTCGTTCATTGCCGATGCGCCCGCTGGCGACGCCAAGCCGGACGCCTGGGTGCAGAGGATGACCTTCTGGACCGCGGTGCACGAGATGGGTCACGCCTTCAACCTCTTGCACGCTTGGCAGAAGACTCTCGGTGCCCCGTGGATCCCGCAAGTCGACAGCTTCGATCTGTTGAGCTTCATGAACTATCCGTTTCTCTACCAAACCGGTTCCTTCAGCAACGCCAATACGATCCGCTTCTTCCGCGATTTCATGTTCCGCTTCAGCGACGACGAGTTGCTGTTCCTACGCCACGCCCCCGAGCCCTTCGTGCAAATGGGTAACGCGGACTTCGGCGTCAACCACGCTTTCGAGCAAGCCAGGGTTTCTCCGGATCCGGCCTTCGGTCTCGAGCTCAGGACACACCGCGGTGGCGACGAGTTCGAGTTTCTGGAGCCGGCGATGATCGAGCTCAAGCTGACCAACCGCAACGAGCAGCCGCAGCTGGTCGACGAGCGGCTGCTGGAGGTCAGCGACCGAATGACCGTCATCGTGCAGCGCCGGGGCGGATCGCAGAAGACCTACCATCCCT
Source organism: Acidobacteriota bacterium (assembly GCA_039029035.1). Taxonomy (GTDB): domain Bacteria; phylum Acidobacteriota; class Thermoanaerobaculia; order Multivoradales; family J023; genus JAAELT01. The sequence continues at coordinate 2,177 of JBCCGX010001120.1, forward strand.
ATTCGCAAACCTGCTACCGGCCTCAGCTTCGCACGCTGGAGCCGGGCGCTTCGATCTACGCACCGTTGTTCCTCTCCGCCAGTGGCAACGGCTGGATGATCGACGAGCCTGGTTGGTACGACGTGCGGATCTGTCTGCATCTGGACGACGAAGACATCGTCTCGAACTCGTTGCGCCTGCGCATTGCCCCGCCGTACACCCGCGACGAGGAGTATCTGGCCCAGGATTTCTTCTCCGACGACGTCGGCCGGACCCTGTCTTTCGACGGCACCTGCTGCTTGACAAAGGCCAACGACGTCCTGGCCGAAACCAGCGCACGACTCAAGGACCGCAAAGTGGCGATTCACGCCGACGTCGCCCTGCACATGCCCAAGACGAGGGACTTCAAGCTGCTGACTCAGACCAATAAGGGTTATGCGATCCGCGAAGTACCGGCCGAAGAGCAGGCTGTCACCCAGTTGGCACAGACCCTCGGCTCGACCGCCAAGCGGTCCAAGACCGCGGCCGAAGCCCTCGGACATATCGACTACCAACATTACGTGCAGACCGCGTGCGGGGCGCTTAAAAAGATGGAAAGAGACGACCTCGGGCTGAAGCTCACCCAAGCCATGTACGACACCTTCAAGGAGCGCAAGGTCCTCAATACCGTGCTGCGAGATATCCGTAAGACGATCAAGGCGACAGAGAGCCGCGCCAAGAGTTGACGCCGGTTGCCGTCGCTCGCGACGTCGAGCTCCTCGGCCGGTTCAACGCCCGGGTATCTTGGCGTAGACCTCGGCGAGCGCCAGCTTGCAGGCGACAGATGGCAGCGTGACGATGCCGTCGGTCGCCGTATGGTCGCTGAACAGCCAGCGGTCATCCGCCTGGCGGGCGTATTGCTCGATCCGTCGCTCGACCTGGTCGACCAGCAAATACTCCTTGACCGAGTCGATGCTGCGGTAGGCCTCGAACTTCTTACCCCGATCGTAGGACTCGGTGCCAGGTGAGAGCACCTCGAAGATAACAGTCGGGTTGAGCAGGGTGTCCGCCTGATCGTCCTGGAAGTGGGACTCGCCGGCGACGACGATGACGTCCGGGTAGGTGTAGCGCCGGGTTGCTGGGATCCACACTCGCAGGTCACTCGGATAGACGACGTCCGGCCGGCCTTTGAGCTGCTGCCAGAGCTCGCCGACAAGATTAGCCACGATCAAATTGTGCTCGCGCGACGATCCCGGCATCGCCACGACATCGCCGTCGATGTACTCGCTCTTGAACTCGGCCGAACGCTCGAGCTCCAGGTACTCGTCAGGGCTAAGATGCGCCCAGAGCTTCGCAGCCGTCGAAGTCACCGAGG
>JBCCGX010001121.1:0-3506 GCA_039029035.1 Acidobacteriota bacterium
ATCTATGGCATGCTCAAAAACCGCGCCAATTTCGACGGCGTGAAGTTCTATCCCGGACTTCAAGAAAAGGCTTGACGTGGAACAGAGTATCTTCAGGGCTTGGGATGTTGTGCTCTGCCTGATTCCCGGGGCTGGCGCCCCGGGCTAAGGGATGCCGCCCCGTTGGGGCTGGGGTCTTGCCAACACTCTCGCTCGAGGCTGAAGCGACCGTCCCGGCCGAAACCGACTCAGGCGTCTGTTTCCATCACCGATTCAAGGTCCAGGAAGCTCCCGCTGGTAACATCCAAACATGGGCCGCCGGCACAACAACAACCCGGATCCGGAGATGGCAGGGATCCCCACCGACTATGACCAGCTAGAAGTCTCGGAATGGGGCCTCGACGCGGGCGACATCGCCCTGATCCGCGACAAGCTCAAGCTGACACCGACGGAACGCCTGATGGCTGCCCAAGATTTCATGAATACCGCGCTCCGAATCCGGGCCCAGAATGCCAACCGAACTGAGGTTTGACGAGGTTCTCCGGGTCCTGACCCGCCACGAGGTGGAGTTCATCGTCGTCGGGGGTGTCGCAGCGATCCTCCAGGGCTCCCCCCTCACCACTGAAGACATCGACGTCGTCTACCGCGCTTCCGAAGAGAACATCGCTCGCCTTGCCGGAGCGCTAGGGGATCTGGAGGCACGCTACTTCGATCCCGCGGGCCGACACATCGAGCCGAACGTCGCCCGGCTGGCCTCGATGCGTATGCATCTCTTGCAAACGAACTGCGGGCGCGTCGACGTGCTACGAACGGTGGGCAACAATCTCGACCATAGCGATCTGGTTGAGAACACCCGGCTCTACGACATCGCCGAGTTTTGCGTGCGTGCCCTCGATCTCGCGACGATCATCAAGACCAAAGAGCATGCCGACCGCCCAAAGGATCGCCACCAGCTGCCTTTCTTGAGGCAGCTCTTGGCGGAAACTCAGCGCCCGGATGCCGAGTAAGCCGGTTCGAGAGCACGAGGCTATCTGCCTCGAAGGTGGCCGACAGTCGCTGAAGACGTAGATTCAGGCCGCAGACAACGGCCGTATCCGTGCCAATTCCTCTCGAAGCGATTCGGCAGCTCCCCATAGATCGACTGCTTGCTGCGCGTTGAGCCAAAACGCGGCGGAGTTGCCAAAGAGCTTGCTGAGCCGGAGAGCCATTTCCGGGCTCAGACTGCGACGTTCTCGCAGTAGCTCGTTCACCGACTGTCGAGAAACGCCGATAGCCCTCGCAAGCTCCACTACGCTCAGGCCGTAGTCTGGAAGAAAGTCTTCGCGCAACATTTCACCCGGATGCGTCGGACGCCTTTTGATTCCAGTGTTCTTGATGCTCATCGCCATGTCCGCCTAGTGGTAATCACAAACCTCGACATCGTAGGCATCGCCATCATGAAATCGAAAACAGATACGGTCAAGCCCGGTCCCTAACCCCGAACGCGCCCCGCCTGCAGTCGGCTATCCCACCGCTCCAGATCCAACAACGAGCCCCCGTGCTCTCTTTCATCCTCGCCCTGCCGGCTCGGTGCGCCGATGAGGGCCAGGTAGGCTTCTTCCAGGTTGGGCTCGACGATATCGCCGGCTGGGGGCTGGTCGCCGTGGGCGACGGCGCGGACGCGGAGGCCTTCCAGGGTGCGGACGCGAGTGGTGACGCGGTAGCGGGCGGAGAAGTCGCGCAGGTCGTGGTCCTCGATCAAGGCTTCGAAGACTTTGCCGTGGGCGCGCTCGATGAGGCCGCTGGAGGGGCCGTCAAAGACCAGGCGGCCGCGGTTGAGCAGCAGGATGCGCGAGGCGGCGGCGGCGACATCGCTGGCGATGTGGGTGGAGAAGATGATGATGCGCTCGCCAGCGACGGCCAGGAGGGTCTCGCGCAGGCGGTTGCGGGATTCGACGTCGAGGCCGGTGGTCGGCTCGTCGACGATGACGATCGGCGGCTCGCCGAGCAGGGCGCGGGCGATGCCGATGCGGCGCCGCATGCCGCCTGAGAACTCGCGCACTTTGCGGTTGGCCGCTTCCTGCAGGCCGACGTCGGAGAGCACGCGCTCGACCTCGCGCCGGCGGGTGGTGGGGTCGCGGAAGCCGCGCTCGATGGCCCAATAGTCGAGGAACTGGGCCCCGGTGAAGCCTTCGTAGGCGTTGAAGCCCTGGGGCAGGAAGCCGACCAGGCGACGATACTCGGGCAGGTTGACTGGCTCCAACGGCACGCCCTGGAAGCGCACCTGGCCGCGGGTCGGCTCGAGCAGGCCGCAGAGCAGGCGCAGGAGGGTGGTCTTGCCGGCACCGTTGGGGCCCAGCAGGCCGACGATGCCGGGCTGCAGGTGGAAGCTCACCCCGTGCAGTGCCTGGAAGCCGTTACCGTAGATCTTGGCCACGCGCCGCACTTCGAACGACAGGCGCTCCGACTGTTGCCAGGCCGGCGGCACGGCGCGCTCGCGCTCGGCTCTTCGATCGCGCTGGCGCAGCTCGCGGGCGGTGTGCAACAGGATAGGCAGCCAGAGGTAGGCCGCCAAAAACAGGGCGGTGGCGGTGACCGCGGCGGCGCGCAGGGGCAGCACCCAGGGGTGACGATCGGTGTCGAGGCCGAGGCCGGGGATCATCAGGAAGCAGGCTAGGGCGAGCACGGCACCGGCGACGCCGGGGGCGCGGCGCGCCAGCCAGCGGAAGAGGATGCCACCGGAGAGTCGGGGGGCACGAGCCTCGCCGGCGGCGGCTGCGGCCTCCAGGGCCAGGGGGAAGGTGCCGGCCAGGGCCATGGCGATGGCCAGCAGGGTCATCTCGTCCACCTGGCCGCGGGTCGCCTGAATCCACGGCGCCGCGGCGGCAACACCCAGCACCACCGGCGCCAGGGTGGTGAGGCCAATACTCACCGAGCTCAATCGCGTGATGGCCAGGGCGAGCAACAGGAGCGGCAGGGCGCTGGCAATGGCCAGCAGGCGTAACCGGTCCTCGTCCCAGATCGCGGGGTTGAGCTCGGGCAGCTCCAGGTCGGTGCCGGCGGGCAGCGGCAAGGCGGCAAGGCCGTTGTGGATCGCCCGCCGGCTGGCCTTGCGAAAGCCCTCGGCGTTGCCGGCAACCCGCAGGCTCACCGGCAGCACGAAGCGCCCGGATTGGCGCTTGACGGTGGGCGACGCCACCACTTCCACCACCTCGAACAGGCTCGAGGCGACGAAAGGATCACCGCCGTTGGATTGCAAGCCGAGCAGCTCGGCACGCTGGGGCACATCGTCCGCGGTGCGTGGGGCGTGGCGGTCCAGGAGCCGGAGGCCCAAATCGTCGAACGCCGCCAGAGGCCTTGCTGGCGGCAGGACGGAGCGCCGCGCCAGGGTCTGGCTGGCCTGCTGCGCTTTGGTGATGGACACCCCGGGTCGCGGCACCAGCTCGAGGCGGGTCGTTGGCCGGCCCCAGTCGGAACGAATGTGGTCGCGCCAGATCTCGTTCCTGAGCCGCGCCAGACGGTCGAGCACTTTGGTGTGCGCGACGCGC
>JBCCGX010001122.1:0-3506 GCA_039029035.1 Acidobacteriota bacterium
CTGACCGAGGCGGATCTCGAGCAGGAGAAGATCTACCTGAAGACCGCCGGGATCAAACTCCGACTCGACGAGAGCTAAGCCTGGGCAAGGCTCCCCGTCAGCCAGCCGTCGAGCCTCGAAACGTCGGCGAAGCGCAACTGATCGACCACCGGGCCGTACTCCTCTTTCAGGAGGTTTCACGGTATGGCTCGATCCCACACCACCGCGGCCCAGCGCTCTCGCCCTTCAGCCGCCGTAACTCGCCGGGTCTCGGCCTCCAGAGAGCGCGGGCCAGGCAGCGCCGTGACGACGTTCGTCGCTCTCGCGCTGGCATGGGTACAGATCGCCTGCCTTAATGTTGAAACGGCAACGCCGGAGCCGAGCGACGCTGACCCAATGACGGCCGAGGTCACCGAAAAGCACCTAGTCCTGACGCTGGACGATCTGGATCGCCAGGGACTGGTCATCGACCGTAACGAGGTGACAATTCGGTTGGTCCGAAACGCGAGTCCGTTGGGTGGCATCTACATGGTGGTCTACCTGGCGCACAAGCTCGACGGTGATCTCGTCCTCCAATCACAAACGGTCGCCGTGGAAGAGGGTGTACAACGGCCGGCTGTGCGCCTAGCGGGTTTTGCCAGAAACTACACACCTGGGTTCGAGCAAACGCTCACCGAGGGCTACGGCGTCAGACGCCACAATTCGGTTGAGATAGAAGACATTCCGGCGCCAGGTGAAATGTGTGAGCTCTATCGAAAAGACGAGCTCTGGGGGTTTCGTTTTGTCGGCCGCTCCGACCGCCACATCTACTACCTCGCCATGGCCAACATGCCGCAACTCGACCTGACTCGGTTCGGTGCGCTCGTTCGGGAGCACATCCTCTCCGTCGAGCAGGGCTGACGCCGAGTCCGAAACTGAAGTGAGCCTCATCGACTTGACCGCGCCCAGCTGAGGATCCTGAGGTTTCAGAGGTTGTATCCGCCCCCGCGCAAACCGACTCGACGACGCCATCCTCGCCGACCCCGGCAACATGAATTGCGCGTAGGGGTATACAACCTCAGGATCCTCAGCATCCTCAGGATTCCGCCCGCTCTTGAGCCAAAACTCCGGAGTTTTAGCCCAATGTCGCTTGCGATGATGCCCAAACACCCTCAGGATCCTCAGGCCCGGACCGAGACGCGGTGGGCTCGCCTCCGTTGGAACTGTCCGATATTGGGACGAGGCCTCCGTTAAACACCGTTTGTTCGCCAAAAAACGCGACTTTTCCCAGTTGGTACGCGTTCCACGGACTCCAAACGTGGCCCAATTCGAGTTGGTGAACGTTTCGCGGCACCGGATCGCAGCTCATTTCGGTTGGATCGCCTCGGTTGCGGCCAAGACGGCGACCAACTGTTACCACAACGCGATTTCGCCCGGCGCAAAGGCGCCCCGGCCGCGGTTCGATACGATTTCGACCCTCCCAAAAACCCGGTTCATCCGACACCCCTGGGCCGGTAGAGAAAAAGCCTATTGAGGGCCAAGAGGGTCCGTTGAAAGATGCTGCGATCCGAAGAGGTGCAGGCAAGAGGTCGGTTTCCGCGGTCGGTAACATGGTGTTGACCGCCGGAGCCACATGGACCGCCGGAGCAACAAGGGCCGCCGGAGCAACACGGTTCACCGGAGCAACACAGTGCAGGAGTCGGAAGCTCGGCGAGCGCGGCTAAAGGCGGTTCCAGACGATAGCGGCTCGTCGAACGTCGCGCGACGGGTCGAAGACGTTCTGGCCGGCGTTCCACAGGCCATCGCCTGGCTCTACGATACGTTCGCACCTGGCTTGTACCGCCGTCTGCGCCGCCGCTACGGCTATCCGGGCGGCGCCGAGCCCGAAGACCTGCTGCAAGACGCCTTCGTCTTCTACTTGCAGCACGACGCCAAAGTCCTGCGCGATTTCGCCACCCGCAACCCGCCGAGGCGGCAGACCGCGTCGATCCTCGAGCGGCATTTGTGGGATCTGGCGTGCGGCATAGCCTCGAACCGGCGGCGCTCGGCGCGCCGCGCCGACGTTGTGCCGATCACCGGCGACCGGCCCTCACCGGCCCCGGGCGCGGAGCGCCAGACCCTGGACCGTGATCTGCTCCGCCGGCTCGCCGATTGTCTGCGTCGCGGCAATGCCAGGATCTTCCTCTACTTCACCCTGCGCTACAGCGACGGCCATTCACCGGCCGAGATCGCGGCGGCGACCGGCTGGTCGAAGAAGGCGACCTTCAAGCTCAAGCAGAAGCTCGGCGACGCGCTGCGGCGCTGCAACCAACAGCTCGGGGCCAGCGGCGCATGACCAGGGGTCGCTGGTGCCTCTTCGCCGCCGCCCTCTGGACCGCCGCCTGCGACCCGGCGTCGACGCTCGACACCCCGGTGACGATCCGCTGGCATCGAGAGATCGAACAGCTGGCCGACGGTCGCGTACGGCTCGTCGTGGTTGGCTTCGAGCGCCTCGTCAGCCTGTGCTTCGACCTCCCTCCGGCCATCGACTCCAGCCGCTGGGAGGCGGAGATCCGGTTCGACGGCCAGCCGGCTCCGGCCGGTTTCCAGCCGATCGCCTCGCGGTTGGGGCGCACGATCTGCTTCGACGCCAAGCCGCCGCCCGGCCTGCCGGCGACCGACGAGCTCGCCCTGTGTGCCCGGGTGGTGGACCGCTTCGATGGCCGAACCTGGCGTCCGCCGTGCGGCGTGCTGCGCTTCGAGCCCGACGCCACCCACCTGACGGCGGCGGAAGCGGCCCTGGCCGAACTGCTGGGCAACCGGCTCGACGATGGCATCGAGCCGCTGGTTCGAGATCTCGATCGCCTGGCGAGCGAGCACGCCTCACGCCTCCCCGTATTTGCTCTCCGGATCCGGCTGGTCGCGGCGCACTATCTGGCCCAGGAGGGTACGCCGGAAGCTCTGGCGGATGCCCGGCACCGGCTGATGGATCTGCCGACCTGGCTGGAGGCGAGCGGTGCCGAAGCCTGGCAAGCCCAGGCGGCGCACCAACGGGCCCTCTTCCATCTCCACGCCGAGCGCGACCTGGCTTTGGCGTGGAGTGAGCTGCAAGTTGCCGACGACGCCTACCGCCGGATGGCCAGTGGTAGCCGACTGGCCATCGTGTCCCAGAAGGCGGCGATTCTCGCTCGCTCCGGCGCGGGTGAGGAGGCCCTCCGCCAGCTGCGCGAGGCGGTCGACGACTGCCAGCACCTGGCTTGCCGCGACGACCTGGTGGGTTACAGCCGCGGCCAGCTAGCTTGGCTGATCTTGCTCGATCCGGCATCGGGCGAAGAAGCCTTGGAGGAGGCCGAAGCCTTGCTCGAGGCAGGGTTCGAGGCCCTCGACCCGGCCCACGATGGGCTCGAGATGGCCAATCAAAAGATCGAGCTGGCTTACCTGCGCCTGCGCCAGGGACACAGCACCACCGAGGCTCTGGCCGCCGCCGACCGCTTACTGCAGGACGCCACGGTCGCGGGCGACACCGTGCGGGCTCTGGCACGCTGGGCGGCGCTCATCCGGGCCCTGGA
>JBCCGX010001123.1:0-3500 GCA_039029035.1 Acidobacteriota bacterium
CCTGCTGAGCCTCGGCCGCTGTGCCGGCCCCTGGGCTGGGCGGCGTCGGCGTGGGCTCCGGTGACGGATCGCGCGAGCACGCGGCGAAAGCGATCAAAGTGAGGGCGAGGGTGATCGCACGGCATCGGAGCATCTTGAACCTCCTGCTAGGGGTGAGTGTGACTCGATACTCAGTGTATCGCTTGCGGTCTGCCCTCGCTCCTCATGAGCCACAGGAGATCCGATCCGTTTGTCTGTCCCGCGACGCCGTCGAGGCATTCCGACGACGGAATGCGGAGATTTTGTGGCGGGGTCAAACCTTTCGCTGATCGGCAACGTCTTAGAGGGAGCTGATAATCCAAGCCCACTCTTCGAGGAGAAAGTCATGACTCGATGGATTCGCTGTTCGTTCGTTTGGACTACGATCTTGATGCTCACCGCCACCGCCGCTATCGCGTGGGGCGATGATTGCGACCATACCGCCCCGCGTGAGGAGGTGATCGACGCCGCCGGTGCCGAGCTCGTCGAGATCGATGCCTCGGCCGGCTTCCTGCGCGTTCTCGGCTCTGATGGCGCTGGTCAGATCCAGGTGCGCGGCGAAGCCTGCGCCTCGAGTGAGCGTTTGCTCGAAGACGTGCAGCTCGAAGTCCGCCAGTCGGGTGATCGGGTGCGTATCGATGTCGAGATCCCCGACAGCTCCTGGGGGCGTTCCTCCACCGCTCGCCTGGACCTGGTCATCGAGGTACCGTCGAATGTTGCGGTTGAGATCGACGACGGCTCGGGCTCGATCGAAGTCCGCAACGTGGCGTCGGCTGAGATCGACGATGGCTCGGGCTCGATCGAAGTACGTGACGTCGCCGGCGATCTCGCCATCGATGACGGCTCGGGCGAGATCGAGGCCATCAACGTGGCCGGCGAAGTGCGCATCGACGACGGCTCGGGTGCCATCGACCTACGACAAGTCGGCTCGGTGATGATCGACGAAGACGGATCGGGCGAGATCGACATCGAGGAGGTCTATGGCGACGTCATGGTACGCAGCGACGGCTCGGGCTCGATCTCGGTGCGCGATGTCGACGGCGACTTCACCGTTCGCCGCGACGGCTCCGGCGGTATCAACCACCGCGCCGTTGCTGGTTTGGTCGACATCCCCGACGGCGACTGACGGTAGGCGGTGGCGGGGCCTGCCAGGGCCGCAAGCCTGGGATTTCAATCCCAGGCTATGGACTGTCGCCCCTTTCGGGCCTAAGGTTCAAGGCCCTGACCGACTTTTGCTCACCGCTTGCCCCTCGGTGGCGCCAAAGCGAGCACCGAGGGAACGCGATTCGGCTGCGCCACACGCAACAATTGGTAGCCGAAGCCGGCGAGACCGACCAGCAGGCCTGGGGGTGTCAGCCGGCCGAGGGTGCCGTAGCGCCAGCCACTGGTCGCCTGGTCGTCGAGGACGCCGGTGGCCAGGCGACGGGCCTGCTCGCCGAGCTCCGGCCGTTCCAGGGCCTCGCCGGCGATCATCAGGATGTCGAGGTTGCCCAGGGCGCCGTGGCACAAGCAGTGGCCGGCGTCGAAGCCGTGCTCGACGGTGGTATGGAGCGCGGCTTCGATCTCGCGCCGTACCCCCGGGGTGTCGAGATGCGGCAGCGACAGGAGCCGAGCGAGGAGGATTCCCGGCGCGCCGTGGCACCAGGCGTTGAGAAAGTGGTGGCCGTCGTGGTCGGGGTCGTCACCCGGCCGCTCGCCCTCGCGCAGGTCAGGCCAGTTGCCCTGCAGCGGATCGAAGAGGCTGTTTTCATAGGCCAGGGCCTCGAGAGCGGTGGCCTTGGTGCGCCGGTCGCCGGTGATGGCATGCAGCCGCAGGAGCGCCCAAGCAACGCCGGCCGTGCCGTGGGAGAACCCCACCAGGGGCTGTGAGCCGGCGGCCGCCAGAGGCCAGGCGACGCCCTTGGCTTGCGGCTGGGCGGCGGCGAGCAGCCGCTCGCCGCAAGCCTGAGCTGCTGCCAGGGTAGCGGACGAGGGCCGCTTGCTGTGCAGCTCCAGGAGAGTGATCAGGCAGCCGGCGTTGCCACCGACGATGTCGTGCATCTCGTCCCTCTCGATCAGCGGTAGCAGTCCAGGCACCATCGACTCGGCAGCATCGACCAGGAGAGGATCGTCCCATAGATCCGCCAGGTGGAGCAGGGTGTAGAGGATGCTGCCGCGGCCGGCAAAGGCACCGACACTCTCGAGGGTCTCAGGTGCCCGATGGACGGTCTCGAGCACCTGGCGAATGGCCCGGGAAGCGAAATGGGTCGACGCGGTGTCGTTTCGCACGGCGCCGTGGTGGGCCAGAAATAGCGCGATGCCAGAGAGGCCGTCGTAGAGGGTCGGGCCAGCGTATTGCAGGGTCCAATGCGGGTGCTCGAGATACTCGAAGGTGTACCAGCCGGCGCGCTCGGAGTCGGTGTAGGCCAGGTGGCGCAGCGCACGAGCGACCTCGTCGGCCGCCGTCAGTAGGTGGTTCTCCGCCGCCGGCTGCGGGTCGCGGTGCAGCACCATGGGCGAGCGTTCGAAGTTTCGAGTCGTCGCCAAGTCGAGGGTGGCGAGGCTCGCCCGCACCAGCCACAGCTGGCGCTCCAAGTCGCGCTCGCCGAGGGCGGCAACGATTTGCCGCACCACGGTGAGGCCGGAATCGGCGATGACGCCGTCGATCGGGCCGCCCTGGCTGTCGAACAAGGTGGTGGAGTCGACGCGGGTATTGAAGATCGGCACGTCGACGTTCAGCAGATCATGCTTTTCTGCCTGCAGCAGACGCACCATGAACGGGCCCTCGTCCACCGCGTGCCACAGGCTGTCGAGCAGCATCTCGCGCTCCAGGGCGTCGCGTAGAACGTCGGGGTGAAAGCTCTCGAACAGCAGCGCGGCGTAGACCCGGGTCGGTCGAAAGACCAGGCGCATCTCGCAGCCGGCGAAGGCGGCGATCGGTCCCGAGTCGGCGAGCAGCGTGGTGCGGTGACGCATCAGCAGACGGTAGGCGCGCTCGAAGCCGGCGCAGATCGCGTCCGAGTAGTCCGAGGCGACGACGCGGTGGTCCGCCAGGCGCGGCATGTTGTCGGCCCCGGGGATATCGCGATAGACGTGCTCGAAGCGCATCCGATCGGTCGCCAGGTCGACCGCCTGCAGCATCGGCACCGCCGTTTTCTGGCCTTCGCCGTCCGTCATGCCGGACAGGTCGGTGACCCCTTCGCCATGGCTCGCCCGGCCACGATGGGGCAAGATGCCGGGTGCCAGCACCGAGCGCTTCATCGCTTCGAGGAAGGTCAGCTCGGAGCCCGAAGGACGGTCGGTGATGCGCGGCAGAAACAGGGTCTCGAGATCGACCAGGACAGGATGCTCGCCGGAGGCAAGGATGTTCTCGTAGTGGATGTCGGAAGCGTTGAGAACGTAGAGCAAGGTCACCAGGGCGCCCTGCCGCTGGTAGAAGCGATCGATTTCTTCCGCCGTCTTGCAAGGGAACTTCTGGACCCTCTCGACCCAGCCGTGGTCGC
>JBCCGX010001124.1:0-3496 GCA_039029035.1 Acidobacteriota bacterium
ATCGCGGTGCCGCCGTCGGCGCGCAGGGCGGCGAGGGAGTTCTGCACCGCCGTGACGTCGTTGGTGAAGCGTTGGACCACATCGGGCCGTTCGTTGAAGGTGAGGAGCGCCAGGCGATCTTGGGGCTGAATAGCCTGCTCGACGAAGCCGCGGGCGGCGGTGGTCACGGTCTCGAGGCTTTCCTCCATCGAGGCCGACACGTCGAGTAGCAGGCCGGCGTGGATCGGCAGGTCTTGCACCCAATCGAAGCGCCGCAGGGTTTGCTGCGCACCGTCTTCGGTCACCTTGAAGGCGGCTTCTTCGAGCCCCAGCACCGGCTGGCCCTTGCCGTCGTGGACGGTGGCGTAGACCTCGACCATCTGAACGTCGATCTCTTCCAGGTAGTCCGGCGCGTTGATGAAAACCACATCCTCGGTGGAGTTGCCGTCGGTCATGTAGGCGACGGCGCGGACGTAGACCAGGGCGCCCTCTTCGGGCAGGAGGATGGGCTGCGAGTAGGGTGGTTGGTACAGGGTGGCGACACGATCTTCGTCGATGAACAGCTCCACCCGGTCGATCGGCTTGTCGTCCGGCGTCTGGACGTCGACCCGCACCGGAATGCTGCGGCGATACTTCTCGCCGCTGCGCGGCTCGGTGAGGCGCACGCGGAAGCGCTGGCCGCCGGGGTTGAGCTGCAGCTCGTCGCGCGCCACCTCGGCGCCGTTCTCGTCGAAGCCGGAGACCCGCAGCAGGTGGGGAATCGGCGTGTCGCCCAGATCGAGCTCGACACTGTAAGGGGGCTTGCGCTTGGTGAGCAGGTTCTTCTCATCGAGGAAGAAGCTCACCCGGTGGAACTCACCAGCATCGAAGGTCTTGAAGCGCACCAGGCCGGTCATCACCGTGCGCTGCGGTGCCACCAGGCGCAGGATGCGCTCGCCGCGGGCGGCGGCGGCGTTGGCTTCGGCCAGCTGGCGCATGAGCTCGGTGTCGGCGAGCTGTCGCACGTCGGCGGCCTTGGTGACCCGCGGGACGACGATGTCTTGCTCGACCCGGGCGAAACGGCGAGCGAAGAGGTCCTCTACCTTGAGCATCAGGGTTGCCGGGCCGGGTCGCAGGTAGCGCTGGAAGATCAGCGGGATCGCCGGTGGTGAGCCGGGCGTTGCCGGCAGCTCGAAGTTGTAGTGGAACTGGTCGAAGAGCTCGTCGCCGCGCACCACCTCACCGGTGAGGCGGAACTGATAGGTGGAGCCGTCCAGCCCGACCTCCAGCGGGGCCGCAGGAGGACTGCCGCTGCCGGCTTCACCATCGCCGACTTCGCCATCGCCGACTTCACTATCCACAGTGACCAGGCTGTCGAGGGTCCCGGCCAGCCCGGGCGGCACGATGGCGATGCCCTCGACCACGGTGCGCTGTTGGTAATAGCCGGGGAAGGTCACCTCGAAATCGAGGTCGAAGGTCTCGACACCGGAGGGAAGATCGGAGGTCGAAGCGTCGAAGCTGGCCACCCACTCCTTGGACGGGTCGGGCGGCGGCTCGAGGAAGCGCTCCAACGCCTCGGCATAGGTGTAGCCGCCCCGGTAGCGCCGGGTGACTTCTTTCGACATCAGCTCCGGATTGACCCCGCCGCACATCTCGCGCAGGGTCATCGGCTTGGCCGCGCGGCGCAAACCGGGATTGAAGACCGAATACTGTTTGTAGATCTTGTACGGGCGGCCCGAGATGTTGGAGTAGACCGTGACCGGAAAGACCTCTTCTTCGTTGAGCTCGTAGTACCAGGTCTCCTGCTCCCGGGTGCGTTCCAGACAACGGGTGAAGGGCTCGCCCTTGAGCATCAAGAGGACGGCCCGCCCATCGAGCAGGGTCTCGTAGCTCACCCGGGCGAGGTCGGCGTGCTCTTCCCAGAAGTACCGCAGCTCGTTGCGGTGGGTCAGCGTGTCTGGGTCGCGCTCTTTCCAAAAGCGCTCGATGAAAGCGTCGCGGCGAAAGTTGTGGCCCAGGGCACCGAAGTAGGCACGTTCCAGGTCGGTGATGAGGGCGTCCACCATGTCCAGCCAGTCGGCGTAGCGCTTGGGCAGCGGATGGGTCGCCTCGGTGTCGTCTGGCACCTCGGCGGTGTCTTTGCCCGCGGCGGCTGCGCCGGTCGGCAGCCAGAAAGGTAATAGCCCGAGCAGGAGCAACGCCGTCGTCACGGCGCGGCTAGCGCTCGGGGCAAGTTGCCAGGCGTTGGGCGGACCGTCGGCCATGTCTAGATCGTAAGCAAGTTCAGCGCCAGGGTCTAGCGAGGGTTCGCCTGAGACGGCGAAACCCGCATCGGCGGCTAGCTGATCCGAAGCCTTGACTCAAAGTCAAGTGTTCGGCTCTGCTAGGCGGCCAGGCGTGCCTCACCCGGGCCTGATGTCCCGCGCTATAAAAGGCGCCCCCAAGCGGGCTTGCTGGCTAAAGCCAGTTCTCAATTCCGCGGCTTCAGCCGCAAAGCCCCGCAGGGGCGCCTTTCATAGGACGGGGGTTGACCCCCGTCGATGGCGGTACGACCTCCGAGGGCATCGGCAATGTCCTCTGCGACACACAGTCATCGAATGGCAACCCGGCCTTCACCGAAGCCCAACACTGTGCCTCGATACACCGTGATTCGATGCTGCGGTTTCCACGTGCGATACACTCTCGGCGCCGGTCGGGATCGGCAGAGAGAATCGCGAGAACCGTCGTGAGCATCCAAGCAGCGTGACACGAGGAATCGGACGATGGAAACTCTGGTCTTGAATGCGTCGTACCAGCCAATCAACCGCGTCAGTTGGCGCGAAGCGTTTTGTATGGTGTTCACTGGCCGGGCCGAGATCGTCGAGACGTACGCCGATAAGGTCATCCGTTCGGCCTACGAGGTCTTCCCGATGCCTTCGATCGTGCGTTTCGTGCGGCGGGTGAGCTACGTCTTCCGCGGCGGCGTCAAGTTCAACCGCAAGAACCTCTATCTGCGCGACAAGGGCCGCTGCCAGTACTGCGGCCTGCCGGTGCCGTCGAACGATTTCGACTTCGAGCACGTTGTGCCCAAAGCGCAGGGTGGGCGGACGCGCTGGGAGAACATCGTCGTCGCCTGCATCCCGTGCAATCAGCGCAAGGGCAACCGCACGCCGCAACAGGCGGGCATGCGCCTGCGCTCGAAGCCGGTGCGGCCGAAGTATTTGCCCGGGGCCACCTCCTCGAGCCTGGTGTGGACCGAGGGCATGCCGGAGACCTGGAAGGACTACCTGCACTCGGTGCGCTACTGGCACGTCGCTCTGGAAGAGTGACCGGTGCCAGGCGGGGGCCGCGCACCTACCCGAACAGCGACAGCTGCTGCGGGTCTTCGCCTTCGGAGGCTTCATCCGAAGGCGGTGGAGTCTCATCTTCGGGCTCAGGCCGAGACTCCGCCGGGCGCAAGGCATCGACCAACCCGGACGCTCGACGGCTGCCGCGGCGAGTCGCTGCCCGCACGAGGTCGATGGATCCGACCACCATCACCCGCCGCCGAGCCCGGGTG
>JBCCGX010001125.1:0-3494 GCA_039029035.1 Acidobacteriota bacterium
CCGAACACCCGCTCGTTCGGCGTCAGACCCGGCTCGCCCCACGACGGATCGATCGCCGGCGCATCATCACCCTGCTCGATCTCGATCGTCGCCAACGCCTCGCGCACCTCGTCGGTCAACGAGGTCGGCCGCCACTCCGGCACCCGGATCGCACCCTCCCGATCGATGATCGACGCGATTGCATTCGCCAGCACACTTCCCGGATTGCGCAGCAGCCCACCCCAGTTGCCCGAATGATGACCACCCGGCCGCAGATCCACCGTCAGATCGAAGTTGATCACACCCCGGTCAGCGAGGTGCAGGCGCGGGAGCAGACCGCTGCGGGCTTGGCTTTGCAGGTGACTCCCGGCGAGAACTTCCGCCTTGGCATCGAATTCGACAACCGGCGCTTCGCGCCGACAACCGTCCAGCGCTGGCTGCGGCAGATGGCGACTCTGCTGCACGAGATGGGAGCAGATTCGCGACGCCGGCTCGGCGCGCTGCCGCTCGAGTCCCCCGCCGAGCGGCACCAGATGCTGATCGAGTGGAACAGCCCGCGCCCGATTGAAGAGACCGATGACCCCAGCTCGGATCTCTTGCTGCAACGGTTCGTCCGCCAGGTGGCGAGCCGCGGTGAGGCGGTCGCCGTGGTGCTCGACCACGAGAGTGCGACGCAGGTTCTGAGCTACGGCGCCTTGGCGGCGGCCAGCCGCCGCCTGGCAAGCTCTCTAAGATCCCTCGGCGTCGCGCCGGAAGAGCGCGTCGCCCTGGCCAGCGAACGCTGTGGCGAAATGGTGATCGGCCTGCTGGCGATTCTCCAGGCCGGAGCAACCTTCCTGCCGATCGATCCGAAGACGCCGGCCGAGCGCTTGCGCTTCATGCTGGCGGACTCCAAAGCCCGCGTCCTGCTGACTCTCGAGCGTCACCTGGAGAACCTGGGCGTCGGCAGCCGGACGAGCGTCGTCTGCCTCGACGGTGTCCGGCCGAGCAGTGTCTCGCCGAGCAGTGTCTCGCCGAGCAGTGTCTCGCCGAGCGGCGGTCTGCCAGGCGGTGCCTCCCCGGCAGACCCACGTCTGCACAACGAGCTTCCCGCGCTCCCGACGGCGGATCGTGCCGCCTATGTGATCTACACCTCGGGCTCCACTGGCCGACCCAAGGGCGTCGAGGTCAGCCACGGCGCGCTGAGCCACGTCTTGGCTTATCGCGCCGCGACCACCGCCACGACCGACGCCAAGCTGCAGCGCACGACCCTTTCGTTCGACGTCGCCATCGCCGAGATCTTTCTGCCCCTCGTCACCGGCGGCCGCACCGTACTGGCGCCGCCCGGCGCCGAGACTGACGGCGACGCCCTGGCACGGCTGATCCGCCGCCAGCGGATCACCTTGGCTGCCTTCCCTCCCTCGCTGCTGGCACCCCTCACCAGGGGTGGCCGCATCGCTGAGTGCCCCAGCCTGCGCACGGTGGGGGTTGGTGGCGAAGCGGTACCGGTCGATCTGCCGGCTCGCTTCTACGCCCAATCGGAGGCCGAGCTGATCAACCGCTACGGTCCCACCGAGGCGGCGATCTTCATGCTCGACTGGCGCTGTCGGCGCGAGACCGAGCCGTCTCTACCGATCGGCCGCCCCGTCGGGGCGAACCGGGTCGCCCTGGTCGACCCGGACCTCAGACCGACGCCACTGGAAGCGGCCGGTGAGCTCGCCATTGCTGGCCCGTCCCTGGCCCGCGGCTACCTCGACCGACCGGCGATGACCGCCGCCGCCTTCATCCCCGATCCGACGCCCCAGGGCTCGGGGGGCCGCCTCTACAAGACCGGTGACCTCGCCCGATTCCGCGTCGATGGCGCGCTCGAGTTCCTCGGTCGGATCGATCAGCAGATCAAGATCCGCGGCTTCCGCGTCGAGCTCGGCGAGATCGAAGCGGTGCTCGCCGAGCATCCGGCGGTTGATGAATCGGCGGTGATCGCCCGGCACGATGGTCCGAGCCAGCGCCTGGTCGCCTACGTCGCCGCACGCAGCACGGGCGAAGAGGAGGCGGAGGAGGAGGTTACCGCAGCACTCCAGGGCCACTTGCACGCCCGCGTGCCCGATTACATGATCCCCCCCGTCTTCGTCTTCCTCCAGGCGCTGCCGCGCAGCGCCAGCGGCAAGCTGGATCGGCAGGCCTTGCCGGCACCGGCGCGGCGGTCGGCCGCGCACCAGAGCACCGCACCGCGCAACGCCACAGAAGCCGCCCTGGCCGACATCTGGCGGCAGGTTCTGCGCCTCGAGGCCCTCGGTGTCGAGGACAACTTCTTCGCTCTCGGAGGCGACTCGATTCTCTGCCTGCAGGTCGTCAATCGGGCACGCCAGGCCGGCTTCGAGCTCACACCACGCCAGGTCTTCGACCATCCGACCCTGGCCGAGCTGGCTGCCGTCACGCAACAGGCCAGTGCCGAGCCCGAGCCGCAACCGGCTGCTGAGCCGCTGGGTACCGTTCCGCTGACGCCGATCCAACGCTGGTTCTTCGACCAGGACTTCGCCGAGCCCTGGCATTGGAACCAGTCGCTCCTGCTGCGGCCGCGTCGCCGACTCGACAGGGCGCGCATCGATCAGGCCCTGGACCGACTCGTGCACCGGCATGACGCCCTGCGCCTGCGCTTCGAACCCTCCGACGAGGGTTGGAGGCAGCACCGTATCGCCGCCCGCGACGCGACCCTTTCCAGTTGCGAGATCGACTTCACAGCGTTGGCCGAGGTGGATCGCACCGTCGCCGCCACCGCCGCCGCGAACGCCTTGCAAGCCAGCCTCGATCTCACTGCCGGACCGATCGGCCGGATCGCCCTCCTACGCCAAGAGGCAGACGACGATCGCTTGTTCTGGCTTCTCCACCACTTGGTCGTCGACGCGGTCTCCTGGCGCGTGCTGCTGGCCGACTTCGAAGACGCCTACCGTCGACCGGAGTCGGCCACGCCCTCGCCCCGATCGACGCCCTTCGCCGGCTGGGCTGCCGGGCTGGCCGACCTCACGACCGCACCCGAGCTGGCAGCGGAACTCGACTTCTGGCAGAGCCAGCCCTTCGCTCGGGTCGAGCCGCTGGCGATCGACGAACCGGCTGTGCCGGAACGCTCCGACACTCTCGAAGCTGACGCCGCCACCGTCACCACCTGGCTCGACGCCGGTCACCTGGAGGCGCTCCTACGCCAGGCACCAGGCACCTACCGGCTTCGGGTCGAGGAGCTCCTACTGATCGCCCTGGTGGCGACGCTCGCAGATCACTCGAGCACGCGCACCGTGGCCTTGGAGCTCGAAGGCCACGGCCGGGACCTCGCCTCGCTCGCCCCCGACCTCGATCTCTCGGCCACCGTCGGCTGGTTCACCGCCCTCTATCCCGTAGTGCTGCGGGTGCCTCAAGCCTGCGGCGAGCCGGAGACCTCCGAACGAGGGGTACCGCCACGGCGGTTGATTCGCGAGGTCAAAGAACAGCTGCGGCGTATTCCGAGCCACGGCATCGGCTTCGGCCTGCTCGCCTCCACAGCC
>JBCCGX010001126.1:0-3491 GCA_039029035.1 Acidobacteriota bacterium
AACCTCACCGATCTCCTCGCGCGTCAGGCCGCCGAAGTAGCGCAGGATCACCAGGTTGGCGAGCTCCGGATCCTCCGCTTCGAGATCGACGAGCGCATCGTCCAGGTGGACGAGATCGGGGTGCTCGGAGGCCTCGAGGTCGTGCAGCTCGTGCAGACACACGGTCTGCAGACCGCCGCCGCGTTTCGACGACTCGCTCCGCCTGGCGTGGTCGACCAGGATGCGCCGCATCATCTTGGCCGCCAGAGCGAAGAAATGCGCTCGGTCTTGCCAGCGAACCTGCTTCTGATCCGCCAGGCGCAGGAACGCCTCGTGGACCAGAGCTCTCGTTTCCAGCGTATGGCCCTCGCGCTCTCGCTGCAGGTAGGTGGCAGCGAGGCGTGACAGGCGGCGGTAGACCAGCTGCCATACCTGCTCTCGCGATGCATCATCGCCTTCTTTCCAGGCGCGCAAGAGCCCGGTGATCTCGTGTGCTTCGGTCTCGACCATCGGCTATTCCCGGCGATTTACCCACCCGGGGTCTCGCACCCCGGGGAGGAGGCGCCATCCTCAGGGTCGCTTGTCATTATAGACAGTGCCTCATAGGCAGTGCCTCGGCGTAGACAGTCTCTCGACGGCAGCCGACGAACGGGGGATCGGAAGGACGCCGATAAGAAATCTCTCTCGGCCTGGGACGTTCTGCCGACCGGTTGCGCGTAACGTTTCAGAATCAGGTCATGCACCTCGCGTGCTGCGATGGCTGCGTCGCAGCGCTTGATCCGAAAACGGACAGTCATCAGGAGGTCCCGATGAAGAAGTACTCACCCGAACCGATCCGCAAATCAGGCCTGGCCTTCCTGGCGGCCGCCTTCTTCTTGATTGTCGGCGTTGCCGTAGCGGTCCCGCCGAATCCTTCCGCAGCTGGGTCCGGACCGTGGCTCAACTCGAACTACACCGACGAATGCCCGGTCGGCAAGGTCTGCGCCGAATGGCCTTACGACTCGAGCAACATCGCCATGGTGTGCTGCATCGAACCCGGAGATGTCGATTCTTACCGATTCGAGGACTGCGACACTTACATCACCCATCGCGTGATCAATTGACGGCGGACGTCCCGCCGTAAGGCCACGTGCCGTGGCCCACACTCTGCCGTGCCGAATCGGGCTGAAGTACCGGCGCGGTGGAGGTTTTTCAACCCGCTGATCAGCCCAAAGGAGAATCGATGAAAGCTTCCTGGAAACTCGGTCTGTCGCTGGTAGCCGCCGCTGTCCTGATGGTGACCTTCTTCACCACGAGCAGCGAGCCCGCCGGCGCGGTTCTGACCTGCCCGCCGAATCACTGTCCGGAGGTCCTTGACGGCTACACCTACCTCGGTCCTTGTGTCGGCGGCCCCGGCGGTCCCTGCGTCGGCTGGTCCTATCGGAAGGGTGGCGAGACGTGCCACGTTGCGGCACTCACCGGGTCCTGATCCGAGAGTCGTCTTGAATCGTTGCACGGTCGAATGATCGGAGCGCATTGCCCAGGCTCGAGACTGGACAATGCCCTTCGGAGCATCGATCGGAGGGCACCATCGCCACGATCCAAGGAGGGGTGGTAGGGCTGGGATTGGACCGACCTGTGATACCGTCGCGCCGCGTTTCGAACCTTTTGCGACCCTGAAATTTCAAAATCGCGGCTCATCGTCATGTCCGAATCCAAACCCTTGCGACGTGTTTTCTCGGGCATCCAGCCCACTGGCAATCTCCACCTGGGTAACTACCTCGGCGCCATCCGGCGCTGGGTCGATGGTCAAGGGGAGAAAGACAACTTCATCTGTGTCGTCGACCTGCATGCCATCACGGTCTTCCAGGACCCGGAAGAGCTGCGGGCCCAGAACCGCAGCCTGATGGCTTTCTTGCTCGCGGCGGGCATCGATCCGCAGCGCACGACGCTCTTCGTCCAGAGTCACGTGCGGGCCCACGCCGAAGGGGCCTGGCTGCTCAATTGCGTCACCCCGATCGGTTGGCTCGAGCGGATGACGCAGTACAAGATGAAGTCGGCCCGGCAGGAAAGTGTCCTGACCGGTCTGATGACTTATCCGGTGCTGCAAGCGGCGGACATCTTGCTCTACAGTGCCCACGAGGTGCCGGTCGGTGAAGATCAGAAACAGCATGTCGAGCTGTGCCGCGACATCGCCCAGCGGTTCAATCGTCTCTATGGCGACACGCTGCGGGTACCCGAACCGGTCATTCCCGAGGTCGGCGCCCGGATCATGGGCCTCGACGACCCCACAGCCAAGATGTCGAAGAGCTCCGCCTCGGCGCGTGGCCATGCGGTGCGCATGGCGGATTCGGACAAGGAGATCCGGCGGGCGTTGAAGCGAGCGGTGACGGACTCGGGTCGCGAGATCGTCTTTTCGGATGAGCCCGAGAAAGCAGGGGTCAACAACCTGTTGACGATCTACCAGGCGCTGACCCGCAAGACTCGCGACGAGGTGCTGAGTGATTTCGCCGATGCCCGAGGCTATGGCGACCTGAAGAAGGCGGTCGGTGAGGCGGTGGTCGAGGCGATATCGCCGATCCGGAGCCGCTACGAAGAGTTGATGGACGATCCGGCGGAGCTCGACCGGCTGATGGCGATCGGAGCCGAGCGCGCGCGCTCGGTGGCCGAGCCCAAGGTCGCCGAGATGAAGGAGAAGATGGGCTTCATCGTGCCCGCCGATCTACGCGCCGATGGCTGAGCCTCGCAGGCGACGCTGCCATGCCTCGGCCCTGGTGGGGCTCGCCGGGCTGCTGGCGGCGTTGAGCCTCGGCTGCTCCCGGCAGCCTGCGGCACTGCCGGAGACTCCGGCCGCGGTCCCCGAGGAGGCCAGGGAGACGACCGCCGAGACCGCTCTGGTCCCCGTACGCTTCGAGCGCTTGCCGTTGTTGCTCGACGATGGAGATTCTGCAAGCCTGCGGCAGGCGGTCGAGCGCAGCCGGCGGTGGCTCGCCCGGCGGCCGGCGGATCAGCTGTTTACCTTCGGTCCGCGCCAAGTCACGGCGCGACAACAGGTCGAGGCCCTGGATCGGGTGCTGGCCTGGTTGGCTGAGGGGCTGACGCCTGAACAGCTCGCGGTGCGCATGGTGCAAGCCTTCGACGTGCTGGAGAGTGTCGGCAACGAAGGCGAGATGTTGATCACCGGCTACTACGTTCCAGTGATCGAAGGTAGCCGACGACGTCGGCCGGGCTACGATGTGCCGGTCTACGGCCCACCGGGCAATCTGATCCGGGTCGACCTCGGTCTGTTCTCCGATCGCTGGAAAGGGATGCGCACGGCTGGTCGTTTGGTGGGCAATCGCCTGCTGCCCTATCCCGATCGGCGGGAGATCCGCCGCAGCGGGACCCTCCGCGGACGCGAGATCGCCTGGGCGCGCGATCGGGTCGACCTTTTTTTCATCGAGATCCAGGGCTCCGGGGTGCTACGTCTACCCGATGGCGGTGAGATGCGCATTGGCTATGCCGGATCGAACGGTCGTGAGTATCGCTCGATC
>JBCCGX010001127.1:0-3491 GCA_039029035.1 Acidobacteriota bacterium
ATGACGAAGAACGGCTGGCCGTCGATGTTCAACGAGGCCGAGAACTGGATGTCGGTGTAGTCGTTGTAGAACGCGGCACCGTTCAGCCGCACCCGTTGATCGGCCAGGTCGGTCTTCCAGCCGATTTCATAGGCCCAGACGATCTCGGGATCGAAGGGATCGAGCGCTAACCGGTCCTGAGGCCGGCCATTGAAGCCACCGCTCTTGAAGCCGCGCGCCGCCGAGGCGTAGATCAACGCGTTGTCGGACGCCTGATAGGACAGGCTGAAGCGTGGCGACAACGAGTCCCAATCGTCCTCGTTCGACAGGACCACTGGCGGCGCGCCGCTGCCAGGAGTGCGGAAAAAGTCGAACTCTTTCTCCTCGAAGGTGTAGCGCAGGCCGACACTGGCGGCGAGTTTGTCGCTCAGGGCATAGGTTCCCTCACCGAACAGCGCCCAGCTGAGGGTCTCGAGCTCGATCCGCTCGAAGTCGCCCGAGCCGAAGAAGAAGCCCAGGTTGAAGGGGTTTCCGGCACCGCCGAAACACGGCAGCCCGGGCGGTGGCGGACCGGGGGAACACAGAAAGTCGGGGACTCCGGGCGGGGCGTAGATCGGCCCCGGCGCCCGCTCCAGGGCCTCGAACAAGTTCCCCAAAGTGACCAGGAGACTGTCCTCCTCCGACGACTCGCGGAAGTACAGACCACCGACAAGCCAGCGTAAATCGTCGTCTGCCGCGGCGCCGCTCACATGCAGCTCTTGGCTGATCTGGTGCTGATTCTGCAGAAACTCCCGCTCCGCCAACGGCACCGGCGAGCCGTCACCGTCGGAGCTGACATCGAACTCAATCTCGCGGTAGGCGGTGATCGAGGTCACGTCGACGGCGTCAGAGGTCCAGGTGAGGGTCGCCGTGGCGCCGGACACATCGCCGCGGTTGCGACTCGTCGCCGTGGCGAAGGAGCTGAAGAGATCGCCGGTGATGAAATCGCTGCTGATCGGCGTGAAGCCGTTGTCCCCCAGAGCCTGGTTGTAGAAATCGATCAGCGGCGCGCTCTCCACCGAGAGCAGGGTTTGATCCGCCGCCTTCTCGTGCTCCTTGGTGACTTCCGCCGACACGTCGACGACCAGGCTGTCCGACGCCAGCCAGCGCAGGGCACCGCGCACCGAGTCGCGGTTGTCGTCGGCCATGATCTCGCCGGTCGCCAGGGATCGACTGATGCCGTCGCGGTTGGCGGCGGTCGCAGCCAGGGTGAGAAAGGTCTTGTCCGTGGCCTGTAAGTTGGCGATCAGCCGGCCATCGATGCGATCCAGCTCGCCGACGGTCAGCTCGAGATCGAGCACGTTGTCGGGCCCAGGCTTGCGGGTGATCAAGCTGATCGCACCGCCGGTGGTGTTCTTGCCGAAGAGAGTGCCCTGGGGGCCGCGCAGGATCTCGACGCGCTCGAGATCGAGGAGATCGAGCACGCTGCCGCCGGCCCGCGCCAGGTAGACCCCGTCGACATAGATGCCGACCCCGGGATCGGCGAACAGGGCGGTGTCGATCTGACCGATGCCTCGAATATAGACCGTCGCCTCCGACGACGCGCCGCCGAGGCCGTTGGAAATACTGAAATCGACATTGGCGGCAAAATCGCCGACATCCCGCAGGTTGACGAGCGACCTCGCTTCGAGTGCCTCGGCATCGAAAGCGGCCACAGAGAGTGGGATTCTCTGCAGGCTCTCCTCGACGCGCCGGGCGGTGACCACGATCTCGTCGTCGCCGCGCAGGTTGCCGCTGTAGGTGACCTCCGCAGTGTCACCGCCGGAGTAGGTGAGGGTCACCTGCCCCCCGGCGAGCAGGGTCACGGCACGGGTGACCGTGGCCTCGCCGGCGCGCAGCGTGACCCGATAGTTGCCTGCCAGCCCTTGGGGCTCGACGACGATCAAACCGTCTCCGTCGTCGTCGCGGAACGTCTGGGCACTGCCTTCCGGCGGCAGGAGGGTCACTTCGGTGGCTGCCACTTCGGGCGCGTCGCCGACCAGCTCGACCCGCAGCTCGGTCATCGCCGAGGCGGAAGCCGCACAGGCCAGGAGAAGGAACCCGACCCATCCTCTCGCTCGCGCTGGCCACATCGCCATCTGCCGCGGCGAGGAAACACTACGAACCCTCCACCGTGATCTCCCGCGGTTTGAGGTCTCCCCCTCGAGCTCGACGCCCGCAACTCTTTCACTCGCGCTCATGCGGCAAACTGACACTGACTCTGGCGCAAACTAATGTGGCACAAAAACTATAGCTTCTCCAGGCGTTTTATCCAAGGGTCGAACTGGCGATTTGGCCCCCTATCTAGACCAATTCACCCCAGTGACCCGGGTAGCGAAGGCCGGCCAGCAACGGCGGGCGAACCGCCGGCCTTCAACCACAGGTCACCAGAGTGGTGGTGGCTTGCCACCCGAGAGCGCGCGAGGCGCGTGCTCAGTTGACCCTGATTCGGGTACCGGTGGAGGTACCGGTAAACGAGTCGACCACGGTGCCGTCGGGCAGGCTGACCTCAGTCGAAAAGGTGGCGCTAAAGGTACTGCAGCCCTGGACCACCTCGAGCTCGGTCTGGTTGGTCAATACCAAGCTGACGCCGCCGGTCTCAGCCAAGACGAAGGCCTTGTTGGTGGCCGAGAACGTCCGCGGACCCCGGCGCTTCCAAGCCCCGTGGCCATTGCTGAACAGCGGGCTGTCGCCGGAGGACATCCAGGTGCGCTCCTTGTTGAAAGTGAACAGGCCCGGCGCCTGCTCGCCGGTGGGGTCGAGGACCGAGACTGCCTCCCAGCTGCCCACGATCTTGCACGGACCGCCGGAATCGCTATCGGAATCACTATCCGAATCGCTGTCCGCCAGGGCCGGCATGGCCAGTCCCATCATGAGCATCATTGCCAAGAACAAACGAAATACGTTTTTCCCTTTTGACATCAAGTCACTACTCCTTTGGTTTGAATGTGCCGTCGCTGTTGGTCTGTCAGCCTAGGCAAAATCCCTTACAAACCACATTACGGCGGCTTGTCTTGCTCTTGTATCTCCCCCGCGTGGGCAAGGCAAAGGAGGCACCCCGACACGGTCCTGCGGGAAGCGCCGCGGGCCGAGCCCAGCCGGGCCGAGCCGAAAAACGGGCCAAGCCGGAACGGGTCAAGCCGGAAAACGGGCCAAGCCGGAACGGGCCAAGCCGGAACGGGCCGCGTCAGATCAGCGGCAGGAGCTCTTCGGCGACCGCCCGAATCAGATCGTGCTGATGATCGTGCAGATAGAAATGGTCGCCCGGGAACATGCGCACCTTGAAAGGCCCGCTCGACACCTCGCTCCAGGCTTCCAAGTCCTGCCGCGTGACGTCCTCGTCGCGCAGACCGCCCAAGGCGGTGACCGGGCACGACAGGCGCGGCTCGGGCGCCGGCGTGTAGGTCTCGTTGAGCTCGAAGTCGGCACGGATCAAGGGCAGCATGAGCTGCATGAGCTCCGGATTGTCGAGCACCTCGGTCGGCGTACCGTTC
>JBCCGX010001128.1:0-3483 GCA_039029035.1 Acidobacteriota bacterium
CGAGAGTACTTTGCCGTCAGCACCGATTTTCGGTGACACATAGGTTTGCGCGAACAGCACGTTCTCGGTTTCCATGGGCACGAGCTGCCACAGCTGAATGAGCTCCTCGACCGATGGGCGCTTCGTCTTCGTGTCCGTCATTTATCTCGTCCGTTGTCCAGTTGAAGATTGGGTCGATGCATCGTATCGCAAGGGGCATGGCCTCCCGTCGGGGATCACCCCGAGAAAGACCCGCTACGAGCCAGCCAAGCACGCCGGCGACCGGACTCGCTCGCAGCCTGATAGAGTAGGTAACGAGTCGCGTTGCCAGCATCAGGAGTGTGTTCGAGTCTGTGGCACGTAGAGGCCAAGGGAGCGCAGAACTTTCCCCAAAGAAGCACGACAAAGGCCTTGCTGACAACTGCATTGAAATGACCTGATCAAGGAGAGCGGCATGCGCGACGAGGGGACTTCGAGGTGACGCACCGAAGGGCTGACGACGCCGAAGAAGCGGTCGTCCTATCGGGGGGTGGGGCCAACGGTGCCTATGAAGTGGGCGTGCTCAAAGCCCTGGTGAGTGGCGAGGTCAAGCTGTTCAACGCTTCCGATGACCTCGAGCCGTCCAACAATGACGCCAATCCCCCGATCCAGCGGGTCATCGATCCGCGGGTCTTCACCGGCACCTCGATCGGTGCGATCAATGCCGCCTACCTGGCCTCGCAGTGGGACACCTACGGGCCGGGCGCGGTTGGCAACCTGGAGCGGATGTGGCTGGAGACGTTGGCGCAGCAGCCGGGCAAACGCGGTAACGGTGCGATCCGCTTTCGCGGCAACCTGTTGGAGTATCTGACGCCGTCGGCCTGGGCCCCCAACCCGCTCCCAGCAGCACGCGAGATTGCCGACGACTTTGCCTACTTCGGCTGGGAGGGTGTCCAGCGTCTGGTCCACCTGGCGACGGAACGGCAGGAGCCGCTGACTCAGCGCCTGGCGCAGCTCTTCGACTTCTCACTCTTCGTCTCCACCCAGCCCTTGTTGAAGACGATCACCGACACCATCGATTTCGAGAAAATCCGTGTCTCGAAGCGCGATCTGGTGGTCTCCTCGACCAACTGGACGAGCGGTGAGACCGAGCACTTCGCCAACCACCACATGACCCGGCAGGGCGGACCGAAGCGGGTACTGGGGTCGGCCTCCATTCCCGGGGTCTTCCCGCCGACCAAGATCGGCGCCGAGCCCTTCGTCGACGGCAACGTGCTCGAGAACACCCCCCTCGAGCCGGCGATCAAGCTCGGTGCGACGACCTACTACGTGATCTACCTGGATCCCGATATCAAGGCCATCCCGTTCAGCCACATTCGCAACACCGTCGCGACGCTCTACCGCATGCAGACCATCGGCTGGGCGGGGCGGATCAAGGACAACATCGAGGACGTCGAAGACACGAACAAGAAGCTGGATGGGTACTACAAGAACAAGGCGGCGGAAGAGGTCGGGAAAAAGGCCCGTGGGAAGACCCAGGCGAAGGCCGACGAGGAGTGTCAGGAGTTCGAAGAGAAGAACCAGAAGGTCGCCGGCTTGAGCCGGGGGATCGAGAGCTACGCGCCGCTGACCATCCACCGCTTCGCCCCGACCGATGCCATCGAGGGCGGTGCGCTCGGCCTGCTCAACGTGGCCCGCGATCGCCTTCAGGACCTGGTGCGGCGCGGCTTCACCGACGCCGCAGCGCACGATTGCGCGACGTCCGGCTGTGTCCTACCGACACAAACTGCCATCGACGCCTGGAAGGACCGTTTGACAGAGAAGCTGCAAGAGAAGCGAGACGAAGACGACGTCCTGCGGATGATGCGCCGACAGCGAGCGATCCAGTAACTGCCTCCTCGCGAGTGAGGACGCCCGGCGTGCTCACCCACTTTATGACCCAATCCTGAAGCAGCGCAGCCTGGGCTCCTTGGCCTGGCGCAAAGAACAGGACAGCTCGATACCTGGCGAGAACGAAGATATGGAACATGCAGTCCAGAGTTTCGCCATCGTCCACCTCGTGACGATTGGCCTGTCGCATGTGTTGCAGCCTCGCGCCTGGGTGACCTTCTTCCTTTGGTTGCGGGAGAGGGGCGAGGCCGGGGTCTTCGTTACGGCGTTTCTGAGTCTGGGCATGGGGTCGATCATTGTCGCCTTTCACAACGTATGGTCGGGCATCCCGATGGTTCTGACCCTCTTCGGCTGGGCCCAGGTCTTGAAGGCGCTGATCTACTTCCTGTCGCCTTCCTTTGGCCTGCGCAAGATGCACCTGGTCTCGGAGGAGCGCGCCAAGCTCTTTGTCGCACCGGGTGTCTTCATGCTGGCTCTCGCCAGCCTACTGGTGTATCACCTGCTGACGGGTCCGTGACGGCGATCGGGATTACGAGGCCGAGGTCTACTCGACGGCCGTGCCACTCAGTCGTGACGCCAGAAGCTGAAGCGGTAGTTGTTGCGGGCCCACCAGGCGCTGGACTTGGCGATCCGGCGATGGTTCTTGCGACCGGCTTGGGATTCCAGAGGCCGCCGGACATGACCTTCGGCATCGCGGGCGGCGGTGACATCGTCCTGCTCCGGGACGACTGCCGAGATGTGACCGCGGCGGTTGAGGTCACGCTGCTGGGCGACGATGAGGCAGACTTCGCCGATGTTGGCGGCCGCCTGGAGCTCGTCGAGATCGAACACCCTGTGCCAGCCGAAGTCGCCGCCGAAGTCCGGTAGCCAGTCGTACAGCCGGTTGGCGTTGAGCTCGCGCACCGTCTGGTTGTAGACGACAGGCACCTCCTCGCCGTTCTGAATGCGAAGCTGGGCGCGCTCGGTCCACCAGACGCGGGGCAAGAAGACGCCGGCGAGGTAGCAGTAGTCGTAAGCGTAGATGTTGCAGAAGGTCGTGCCCCGTTTGGGCCAATAGCGCCGATGCTCCGCGCTCTCGCTGTCGAGGTAGTCGACGATCTCGCCCAACTGTCGCGCCTTGGTCTCGGCCAGGGTGCCGGAACGACGCGGCTTGCCCTTTTCGCCGAGAGGAAAGGCACGATAGCCGTCTTCTTGACGGGTGACCTCGCGGCGACTCTCGCGCAAGTGGGTTTCAGGCAGATCGAGGGGGAGAGGCACGAAGGTTCGCGCAACACGTTCAAGCGAGGCACCTTCCAACGAAGCGGATTCCAGAGAGCCGGATTCCAGCGAGACGGCCTGTTGGGGGAGCGCTTCGAGGAAGCGGAAGGCGACGAAGCCCTCGACCAGTCTTTCGCTCAGCAGGGTGCGGATCTGCCACCAATCCGGCACGCTGGCGTCGCCGAGCCGTACGACCTCGGCGCCTTCGTGGAGCGAGCCGATGCGGGTCGAGCTGCTGACCCGTGGCTGGTTGCGCAGGTTGAGCTCCGCCACGCTGACTCGGTGGGTGGCATCTTCCAGAATGGCCGCCGGCTGCGTGAGCCCCAGCGCGGTCTTCGCCTGGTCGAGCAGCATCATGCGGTCGTCGAGGCCGTTGAC
>JBCCGX010001129.1:0-3472 GCA_039029035.1 Acidobacteriota bacterium
CAAGCAGTTGATGGAAGACCAAGGCGTCGGCTTCTTCGACGACGAGCCCGATTCGATCGAGATCGGGCCGGCCCTGGCCCGCTGGCTACGGGAGCGCATCCAGCGGGGAGCCGACGCGCCGACCGCAGCGCCCCAGCCCGCGGCAGAAAAAAACGGGCCCTCATCCGCACCGCCGCGTGAGGACCTACCGCCCGGCGCGCCCGGCGAAAAGGCCGAGCCTGCAAAGCGCTCCTTCCCCGGCCAACGCAAGCACGCCCCTTGGAAGGTCGCGGCGGGCGTGGCAGCAGTTCCCTTCGTGCTGACGATCGTGCTCAGCAGTGCCCTCACCGAAGATGGCGGCGACGGGCCCACCCCCGACGAACAGTCGAGGTGGGCGATTCTGCAGCAGACGGCCGACACCCTGGCCCAGGACTTTTCAGAATCTGTGGGAATCGAAGACGAGCATTTGCTCCGTGACTTCGCGCCGGTGCGCTACGCCGCTGCGCAAACCGAGTACGCTGACAGCCAACAGACCTGGGAAGAAGGTGAGCACCAGCTGGCCCTCGCGCAACTCGACTCCGCGGTGAAGCACCTGGAGGAGGCCTGGAAGCAGGCCGAGCCACGGGCCACCGCCTGGGAGTCTTGGCACGGTTTCGTCAACAACTACGGAACCCGGACGCTCAGTGGCGCCTCGGGCCGGACCCTCGGAGCCCGTGTCGAAGTCACCGGCGATGTGGACCAGGACGGCACGATCTCTGCTTTGGTCCAAGTGGAGTACTGGTGCGAGTCCGAGAACGAACGCTGGGGCGCGCCGGGCCAGTTCGTGGTCAGCATCGCAACCCTGGAGCAAACCCTGAGTCTCATCTGTCCGGAGAAGTCCAAGAAGAGTGAGGCCAAAGAGTACGTTTTCAGGGAGGCGATCCTGCTCGACTACGATCCGTCCCAGCTCTCGGTGTCGCGTGATGGAGGCTGAGAATCGTTCCAAGATGCACCAGCGCCTAGAGATAGCGGCGGCGAGAATTTAGATCTCGAGGCGAGGGTCTTCTCCGCCGGATCCTCATTGAAGACGATGCGCAGATGCAGCTTGTCCTGAGCGGCGACGGGTTGCTCCAGCGTCACCGAGTCGTCCCAGAGGAGCGCCTCCGGCAGCGTTTTGATCTCCTGGGTGTCTGTCGGTGGTATCGCTACCAGGATGCTCGGCCGCCTGGTCGGTGCCAGGCGCCGGCAACGGACGATCGCGGCTCACATGGCTCTGCCGACGGTCGCGTTGGCCACCCCTCTGCTCGTTGAAGGCACGGTGGGCGCAACCGTCGGCATGCCTCTATTGCTCTAGAGGAGGAGGGCTCTGACTCGCACTAGCTCATTTGGCCCTTTCTCGTGACGGACAGCGAAGGTCTCTCCAGTGGACTTCCTCTCGAGCCAGCAGATCTTTGGGAAACATAGGAGATAAAGTCATGAGAAGACGGAGCCTAGCTGCCAGAAAAAGATTCACCCTTGTCTCGGTGACCGTCTGCACCCTGCTCCTGGCCACGCGCGACGTGGCGATCGGGCAGTCGCCTTATCCGGATCGGATGACCGTGTTCGAAAGCGGCCAGGTGCGGCCGCTGACACTCTCACCCGATGGCCGGCATCTATACGCTGTCAACACCCCGGACAACCGGCTCGAAGTCTTCAAAGTTCGGAACGCTCAGGGATCCTCTGGTCCCCTGAAGCATGTCGGCTCGGTGCAGGTGGGTCTCGAGCCTGTGGCGGTGGCGGCGCGCTCCGATACGGAGGTCTGGGTGGTCAACCACCTCTCCGACAGCATCTCGATCGTCGATGTCCAGCAGCCGCGGCACGCTCGGGTTCGGCGGACGTTGCTCGTCGGTGACGAGCCACGAGATGTCGTCTTCGCCGGCTCGGGCGGCGACCGGGCGTTCATCACCACCGCCCACCGCGGCCAGAACAGTCCGATCGATCCGCAGCTGACCACGCCGGGCGTGGGTCGGGCAGACGTCTGGGTCTTTGACGCCGGCTCGGCACAGGACACGCCGCTTTCGATCGTCACTCTGTTCGCCGATACGCCCCGGGCGCTGGCGGCCAGTCCCGACGGCGGCACGGTTTACGCGGCAGCGTTCCATTCCGGCAACCGGACCATGGCCCTCGAAGCCGGCTACGTCACTCCCGGCGGGCCGGCGGCGCCCGACGGTTTCGGTCTACCGGCTCCGACGACCAATTTTCAAGGCACTCCGCAGCCCGAGACCGGGCTGATCGTGAAGTACGACGGGTCACATTGGCGCGACCATGCGACGGGTCGGATTTGGGACCACCTGGTGCAATTCAACCTACCCGACCTGGACGTCTTCGCCATCGATGCCAACGCCGATCCGCCGGTCCAGGTCCCAGGACCAGCGGGCGCTTTCCCGGGCGTCGGAACGGTGCTCTTCAACATGGCGGTCAACCCCGCGAACGGCAAGGTCTACGTGTCGAACACCGAAGCCATCAACGAGGTCCGTTTCGAGGGACCGGGCACCTTTGCGGACACCACCGTGCGCGGCCACATCCATGAGAGCCGGATCACCGTGATCGACCCCGCGTCAAGCGCTCCAAGCGTCGGCTCGGACGTGACACCGCGGCACCTCAACAAGCACATCGACTACGACAACTGCTGCGCCGCGTTGCCCAACAGCGAGAACGATCGCAGCCTCGCCCAACCGGTCGACATGGCGGTGAGCGCGGACGGCACGACGCTCTACGTGGCCGCTTTCGGATCGGCCAAGATCGGCGTCTTCTCGACCGCCGCCCTCGAAGACGACAGCTTCGTGCCCGACGCCGCGAGCCATATCGAGCTCTCCGGCGGCGGTCCCTCGGGCCTGGTGCTCGACGAGGCGCGCGACCGGCTCTATGTCTTGACCCGCTTCGACAACACTGTCTCGGTCATCGACACGATCTCGCGTAGCGAGGTCGCCCGGCGTCCGCTCTACAACCCGGAGCCAGAGCACGTCGTCGCGGGCCGCCGTTTCCTTTACGACGCACGGCTGACGTCGTCGAACGGCGAGTCCTCGTGTGCCAGCTGCCACGTCTTCGGCGATCTCGATTCACTGGGCTGGGATCTGGGCAATCCCGATGCCGAGGTCATAGCGAACCCTGGGCCCCTGATCGAGCCCCTGACTCCGTTCCCGGGAGCCGAGAACTTCCAGCCGATGAAGGGGCCGATGACGACCCAGAGTCTACGTGGCATGGCCAACCATGGGCCGATGCATTGGCGCGGTGACCGCAACGGCAACAACGAAGTACCGGCCAGCGCGCAACCGGACACCGGGATCTTCGACGAGCGCCAGGCGTTCTCTGAGTTCAACCCGGCCTTCGAGGGCCTGCTGGGCGGACCGCAGCAGCTGACCGCCGCCGAGATGGAGGCCTTCACTGACTTCGTCCTCGAGCTCACCTATCCGCCCAATCCGATTCGGGCTCTCGACAACAGTCTGACGCCGTCGCAGGCCCGCGGGCAAGATCA
>JBCCGX010001130.1:0-3466 GCA_039029035.1 Acidobacteriota bacterium
AGCGCTGGAGATGTTGACCCAGCTCGCCTCGGGCGACGCGCGTAAGCTCTACAACCTGCTCGAGCTGGTGGTTGTCGACGCGGCCTCGGCCGGTGTCAAGACCGTCGAAGCAGCAACGGTGCAGAAAGTTTCCCAGCGTAAAGTGCTGCTCTACGACAAGTCGGGCGAGGAGCACTTCAACCTCATCTCGGCGCTGCACAAATCCCTGCGTGAGAGCGACGCCGACGCCGCCCTCTACTGGCTGGCGCGGATGCTCGAAGCGGGTGAGGATCCGCATTACATCGCTCGCCGCATGGTGCGCTTCGCCTCGGAGGATATCGGCCTGGCCGATCCGCGCGCCCTGGCCCGAGCCCTCGAAGCCTGGGACTCCTACCATCGGCTGGGCTCGCCGGAAGGCGACCTGGCCCTCGCCCAGGCGGCCGTCTACCTGGCGGTGGCGCCGAAGTCGAACGCCATCTATGCCGCCTTCAAAGCCGTGCGCAAGACCATCGCCGAGCGCCCGGCCGATCCGGTGCCCAAGGTGATTCGCAACGCCCCCACCCGGCTGATGAAAGACATCGGCTACGGCGATGGCTACGTCTACGCCCACGATACGGCAGAAGGCGTCGGTGGGCTCGACTGTCTGCCCGAGGCACTGCAGGGGACCCGCTTCTACCAGCCCTCGGCCCAGGGCATCGAGAAACGGATCCGTGAGCGCCTCGAGGAACTGCGCCGCCTGCGTCAGCGGGCGAAGGACGACGGTTGATCCTCGAGACACTCACCATTTAAACATCGGCAAGGGGCGCAGCGGCGCCTCCCGTAGTCGCTTCAGGCTCAGCTGCTGCAGCCGGCGGAAGAAGCCGAGGCTGGGGAAGGCACGGTAGATCGCACGGGATGTGGCGCGGTCGAGGCCGAAGCGGCGTCGACCCTGGGTGACATCGAGCCAATCGGCGCGCCGGAAGGCTTCCACCAGAGCGCCGTCGGGCGCTTTGAAGCGGGTGATCTTGTGGTGCTGATGGATCATCCGGCCGACGTCGTGGAAATCCTCCGGCCGCCCCTGCTCAGCCAGGTATTGACGAGCCATGTCGGCGGAGGGTTCCAGGTAGTCGAAGGTCCCGTGGGTCCAGATGCCCAGGTCGTGGAAGCAACCGGCGACGGCGATCTTCTCTTTGTCGGCTTCCGAGACCGCTTCAACAGTGTCCGAGACCGGGCCACCGCAGAAGGCCACGGCGTAATGCCACACGCGATAGACATGGTTTCGATAGGCGGCGTGGTCGTCCCCTAGAGCGTCGCGGTGCGCCTCGAGGATGGCCTCGATCGTCGGGACGGGATCGTGGATCTGCATCGTGCGATC
This sequence comes from Acidobacteriota bacterium, assembly GCA_039029035.1. GTDB lineage: Bacteria > Acidobacteriota > Thermoanaerobaculia > Multivoradales > J023 > JAAELT01. Next base: position 1,334 of record JBCCGX010001130.1, read on the forward strand.
GTACCAGGAAGGGCTTTGCCGTCCTGTGGAATCGTCAATTGGTCCTGGATGTGGCGGAACCTGGCCCGTTGCATAAACGTTTTCAACGCAGCTGCTCTATCCTGACGGAGCGAATCTTGTCGACGCAAGGGGACATAACTCGGGCTTGCCGCTTTCGACCGGAGTCGATATTCGATTGAATTGTTTGAAAAGAGGCCGACTGGCACGTCTGCGCCTTGGCCGCTTGAGCTTTGCCCGGTTGAGCCTTGCTCGGTGGGTCATGGTTCTCTTGATCTCCGCTTTGACCCTCGCCATGACGAGCCCCGGAGCTTTCGGTGCATCGGTGACCTTCGTCAACGTCACGGACGCCGCCGGCCTGACACATTCCCATCAGACGACCCAGACGATCCTCCGCACGGAGGATATCTGCGACTGCATGGATGTGACGCCGGTGATGGGCTACCACGCGGAGATCCTGGTCAGCTGGATCACCGGCGGCGTGGCGGCGGGTGACTATGACGGCGACGGGTGGATCGATTTATATGTTATCGGTGGCGATGCGGGCAGCAATCGGTTGTTTCGCAACCTGGGCGACAAGACCTTCGAAGACGTCACCGCCGCGACCGGCGTGGGTGTCGATGGCGAGCGCACCGCGGGGGCAGTCTTCGTCGATTTCGACGGCGATGGCGATCTCGATCTCTTCGTCGGCGGTGCCTTGGATACGCCGCCCAGGCTGTTTCGCGCCGAGGTTCAGATCGACGACACGGTTCTTTACACCGATGTCTGGTCGCAGGCCTTTGCCGATTTCGACACCGCCAAGACCCCGGTGACATGGAGCCCGGCCTTCGCCGACTACGATGGCGATGGTGACCTGGACGCCTTCCTGCCCCATTCGATGTCGCCCCACGGGCCGATTCTCGATCCCCAAACCATGGGCTCGACCCAACACCTGTGGCGCAACGAAGGCGACGGCACCTTCCGTGACGTCAGTATCGAGACCGGAATCTCGGCTCTCTTCGGCGTCGCTGGCGGGCCCGGCGAGAGCGAGCGCGACCAGACCTTCTCACCCAACTTCGTCGATCTCGACGAAGACGGCCGGCTCGATCTGGTGATCGCCGGCGATGTCGGTACCAGCCGCGTGTTGCTCAACCGGGGGGACGGCACCTTCGCCAACGCCACCGACGGCGCGGTCATCACCGGTCGCACCGCCATGGGCACGACGGTCGGGGACTTCGACAACGACAGCCATTTCGATTGGTTCGTCTCCCACGTGCGCTTCATCGATCCGGCCTCGGGCAATCGCCTCTACCGCGGCCTGGGCGATGGAACTCTGGAGAACGTGACCGCCAGCGCCGGTGTGCGCAACGGCCATTGGGGATGGGGTGCTTGCGCGGCGGACTTCGATAACGACGGCCATCTCGATCTTTTCCACGTCAACGGCTTCTACCACGTGCCGAACAACCCCTTCGTTTTCGGCGGCGAGTGGACCAACACGCCGGCGGTTCTCTTCCGCTCCAACGGCGATGGGACGTTCACCCAGCGCGCCGCCGAGATGGGCCTCTCCGATGGCGGCGAGGGGCGGGGTGTGAGCTGCCTCGACTACGACCGCGACGGCGATATCGACGTCGCGATCTCCAATCACCGCGGGCCCTTTCGCCTGTGGGAGAACGTTGGCGGCCACGCTGCGGGCTTCGTGCGCCTCCGACTCGCCGGCCGCGCACCGAATACCCGCGCCATAGGCGCCCGGGTCGAGCTCCGGCCGACCGGCGCCGGGAGCTCCCTGGCGCCTCAGTTGCGGCTGGTCCGGGCGGGGAGCAACTTCGTGTCGAGCGATCCGGCCGAGCTGCTGTTCGGTCTCGCCGGCGAAGCCGGCCCTTTAGAGCTTGAGGTCTCGTGGCCCGATGGCTCGATCTCTCAGAGCCCCGATATTGCACCGAGCGATGAGCTCGAGATCCCCCAAAGTCTGCTCGCGGTGACCGGCGCGACCACCTTCCCAGAAGGCGCCGGTGGCATGCTCGAGGGGCGCGCCGAGGATCTCTCCGGCCAGGATCTGAGCGACCAACTGCAGTGGGCGAAGGATTCGGTCGACAACGTCGTGGGTACGGGGCCGACGTTGGACCTGGCGAGCTTTGGGCTCGAGGTCGGCAGCCATGC
>JBCCGX010001131.1:0-3462 GCA_039029035.1 Acidobacteriota bacterium
GAGATCCCCAGGCTGCGGTAACCGTGGAATCGATGGTCACCGGTCATGTGGACGTGCATGTCGATCAGGCCTGGCAGCACCGTGTGGCCGGTCAGGTCGACCACCTGCGCACCCCGCGGGATCTCGATCTCGGCCGCCGGCTCGACGCGCGCCACCCGCTCACCGCGGAGGACGAGCACCCTGTCGGCCAGCACTTCGCCGGCGTCGACATCGACGAAGCGACCGGCACGGACGTAGGTGACGGCATCGTCGGCAACGGTCTCGTCTGCTGTCGCCGGGGCCGCCATCCCGAGGACGGCGAGCACGATGACGGGAACGATCAGGCGCTGGCGCATCGAGAACCTCATTTCAGCAGCCTCATTTCTTCGGATCGGACCACACCCGCATGACACCCTCCTGGGCGACGACCGCCACCAGCGCGCCGTCCTGGCGAAAAATCTTGCCGCGCGACAAGCCCCGGGCACCCGAGGCGCTAGGGCTCTCCATCGAGTACAGCAGCCACTCGTCGATGCGGAAGGAACGCTGGAACCACAGGGCATGGTCTAGGCTTGCCAGTTGCAGCTCCTTGGAAAAGAACGACACCCCGTGCGGCCGGGTGGCGGTACCGATCAGGTAATAGTCCGACAGGTAGGCCAGCATGTTGCGGTGCAGATTGTCGTCATCGGGCATCGCGCCGGTGGTCTTGAACCACACGTTGAAGCGCGGCTCGCGGGGCTCCGGATCGATGAACTGCGGCAGCTGCACCGGCCGGAACTCGAACGGCCGCTCGTGCATCAGGTAGCGTGGCAGCTCGCAGTCGCCGAGGCGCTCGATGAGCTGGCGGCGGTACTCGGTAACGTCCTTGAGCTTGTCCGGCGGCGGGACCTCCGGCATGCTGCTCTGGTGCTCCAGGCCCTCCTCCGGGATCTGGAACGAAGCGGCCAGGTTGAGGATCGGGTGGCCGTGCTGGATCGCCACCACCCGGCGGCTCGAGAAGCTGCGGCCGTCGCGCTGCCGGTCGACTTCGTAGATGATCGGCGCGTTGTGGTCACCCTTGCGCAAGAAGTAAGCGTGCAGCGAGTGGACCGTGCGATCTTCCACCGTGTTGTTGGCCGCCGCCAGGGCCTGGCCCAGCACCTGACCGCCGAAAACGCGGTTGGTGCCGATATCGTGGCTCTGGCCACGGAACAGGTTGGTATCGAGCCGCTCCAGAGTCAGCAGCTGGATCAGGTCTTCGAGAATCGATTGCATCATGGGTTCCTCTTCAAGAGGGCTCGATGCTATCCGATTCGCTGCGGCCGAGCCGTCTGCTAAGGTGGGTGGGCTATGTTGAAGAAGCTTCTCCTGATCCTGTTTCTGCTGTTCTCGCTTGCCGTTGGAATCGTCTTTTACTTGTGGAATCGGGCTGCCGAGCTGCCCGATTGGTACGACGAGGCCGCTAGCTCCACGGCCGAGCCAGCGACGATCCCGACACCTTCGACCGCCGAGCCTGCCGAGGCCAACGGGGCAACCGCTCCATCGCCGGGCCCGTCGCAGGCCCCGAAGCAGGCCCTGACGCCACGCAGCGCCGCCCGGCAGCTGCGCCAGGATCGCCAGCTGCGCCTCGACGAGCCACAGCTCAACAGCCTGATGCAGCAAGCCCTCGACTCACGCCGCGACGGCCGGCGCATCCGCCAGGCCACCAAGGCCCTGCGCGCCGAGCTCGACGGCAACCGACTCGTCGTCGGTGGCGTCACCGACGTCGACCGCCTGCTCGCCACCGCCGAGAACGACCGCGAGCGTGCCGCCATCCGCAAGCTCACCCGCCTCGTCCCGTGGATCCGCGGCCAGGACTTCTACTTCGGCGTCCGCGGCCGCCCCAAAGCCCGCAACGGCCAGCTCGAGCTCGATGACCTCACCGTCCAGGTCGGCCAGCTCAGCTTCGCCCCCGAAGACCTCGCCGACCGCTTCGGCCTCGCCGACGAGCTCGCCGAGCAGGATCTGTCGGTCGGCCTGCCGGACCTGCGCCTGGCGGATGTCCGGGTGGAGAACGACACGTTGTTGCTGTCGGTGGCGGAGTAAGCGCCGCGGGGACCGCGGGCTTCAATACTGCCTCGCCAACCCGGGGTTGAAATCCCGGGGAAGCCTCCAAAACAAACAGAGGCTAAATCTTTTAGACCCTGTTTGCGGAGCCCGCAGACAGAGGCAAAAACTTTTAGCCTCTGTTTGCAAACTCATACGACAGAGGTCAACGCTTGACGCCTCTGTCGTCGTGCCAAGACAACAGAGTCTAAAAACGTTTGCCTCTGTCTGCGCCCCGCCCAAACAGAAGCTATTTTTTGTTGCTCCTGTCGTCGGCCGATGCAATCCCTCCTCAGCGACGGCGAACGCCGTGAGCAACGCGGGCAACAAGACTCAGAGGCTAGTTGGACAGCTTCGAGATCTGCGAGCATCGGCCATGGCTACACGAAAGAACCGCCAGCTGCTCAACGCCGTCTACAACGGCAAAATTCAGCGAGTCAAGGTCCTGCTCGAGCAAGGCGCCTCGCCGAACGACGCCCGGGACCGCCTGGGCTCCGCTCTCTCAACCGCCGTCGTCTATCGGCGTGTCGGTATCATGGAGCTGCTGCTGCAGCACGGCGCTGACCCCAACGAGCCCTTCGATCCTGACGATGGCAGCTTGCTCCATGGGGCGGTGATGGACACCCCGGAGCACAAGTCGGTCCTTGCCGTCTTGCGACACCTGGTGGAGCACGGGGCCAATCTCGAGGCTCGTACCCGAGACGGCACGACGCCACTGCTCGAGGCGGTGCGCACGACCGCTAGCTACAGTCAATACTGGCCCTCGGACTTGCCAGGACGGCTCTCTGTCGTGCGGACGTTGCTGGATCTCGGGGCGGATCTCCAGGCGGTGGATGCCAACGGCATGAACGCTGTCATGATCGCGCAGTTGGACCGCGACGAAGACCTGGTGGCGGAATTGCTCCGCCTCGGGGCGAGCTCTGAGGGTCTGAACACGACCAAGCTGCTTTGGGCGGTCCGCCAGGGCGATATCGACGCAGTCGACGCGCTGCTCAAGGCCGGTGCGCGGCCCAACCAGTGTTTCTCGCGGGCCGGCATGCCCCTCGCCGACGCGGCGCAGCAGGGTCACCTCGAGATCGTCCGCCGCCTCCTCGCTGCCGGTGCCGATCCGAACTTCGGCAGCCCCGATGATGCGCCGTTGCTCGAGGCAACCTACTCCGGGCACCTTGAGGTGATGCGCCTGCTGCTCGAGGCGGGGGCAGATCCCAATCGGGCCCGGCGAGCGAGCTCGTCGCTGCTCAGCTACGCCAAGCTCGGCAAGCGTGAAGGCCACAAGCCGGGTCAACCCTGGGACGAGGTCATCGAGCTGGTTCGCACGGCCTGCGGGCGGGCGACCTTGCGGCTCCACTCTGCCGATCCTGAGGACTCCTTCCTGAGCTCTCTGTGGCAAGAGACCGAAGCGCCAGCGGATCTCGTTTGGCA
>JBCCGX010001132.1:0-3444 GCA_039029035.1 Acidobacteriota bacterium
GGCCAGGAGCTCGGCGACCGTGGGGTCGTCACCGACCTCGGCGCGCAGCGCCAGGGTGTTGACGAAACAGCCGATCAGCCCCTCGGTCTCGAGGCGGTTACGGTTGGCGATCGGTGCGCCGACGACGATGTCGGTCTGGCCGCTGGTGCGCGCCAACAAGATGTCGTAGGCCGCCAGCAGCACCATGAACGGGGTCGCTGACTGCTGGCCGGCGAGGGCGCGCAATGCGGTGGTGCGTGCCGCGTCGATCACGACCGGCAACTGTGCGCCGCGTGCGCTCGGCACGGCGGGATGCGGGCGGTCCGCCGGCAGGCGGAGGCGTTCCGGGATACCCGACAACTGCTGCCGCCAGTAGGCCAGCTGCTCGCCGTAGATCGGCGCCTGGTGGCGACGCTGCCAGTGGGCGAAATCGGCGTACTGGACCGCCAGCTCCGGTAGTCGGGGCGCGCGGCCGGCGAGAAGGTCGCCGTAGGCGGCGGAGATCTCCCGCGTCAACACACCGAACGACCAACCGTCGGCGATGATATGGTGCAGATTGAGCAGCAGGATGTGCTTGCGCGCTGCCAGCCGTAGCAGTGGCGTGCGCAACAGCGGGCCGCGGTCGAGATCGAAGGGGCGGCGAGCTTCCGCCAGGGCGAGGGACGGCCAGGCCGTCTCGCGGTCCGCCGGCCGTAGGCCGGATAGATCGATCTCGGGCAGGGCCTGGGTCCGTTGGCGGCTGACCCGCACTCGCGGTTGTCCGTCGTCGCCGGCAAAAGTCGTGCGCAGGGTCGCGTGGCGATCGACCACATGCTGGATCGCCGCCGCCAGCACGCCGTGGCGCAGTCGGCCGTCGAGGCGCAGGGCGGCGGGAATGTTGTAGGCCGCGTTGCCGGGCTCCAACTGATCGAGGAACCACATCCGCTCCTGGGCGTACGACAGGGTTAACTGGGCAGACTGTGCGAGCTGGGCAGACTGTGCTAGCTGGGCAGACTGTGGCAAGTGTTCTTCGCCAGACCGAACCGCGACGATCGGCGGGACACGTTCGGTTGGCCCGGCCCGACGACCCGCCTCTATCTTCGCCGCTAGCCCGGCGACGGTCGGAGCCTCGAAGAGATCGGTCAGCGGCAGCTCGAGGTCGAACGCCTGGCGCAAGCGCGAGATCACCTGGGTTGCCAGCAGTGAGTGGCCGCCGAGGGCGAAGAAATCGTCGTGGATGCCGACCTCCGGCGTCTGCAGCACCTGGCTGAAGATGCCGCACAGCAGCTCCTCGGTCGGGTTGCTTGGCGGTACCTTGGGCGCAGCGTTGGTCGCCGGTCCGGTCGCCGCCGGCGTGTGGCGTGCCAGGGCCGAGCGATCGACCTTGCCGTTCGGCAACAGCGGCAGCTCGGCCAGCTCGACGAAGTCGCGAGGCACCATGTAGCCTGGCAGGGCGTCGTTCAGGAAGCGGCGCAGGGTCTCACCGAGGCCTTCGGCTGCGGGCGCCACGTAGGCCACCAGCTGGCGTTCCTCGGGTGCGCCCGCGCTTTCCGTCACCGTGCGCACCAGGACCGCCACTTCGTCGACCCGCGGATGGGTCAGCAGGCGTGCTTCGATCTCACCGAGCTCGATCCGATAGCCCCGAATCTTGACCTGGTGGTCGAAACGGCCGAGGAACTCGAGCGCTCCGTCGATGCGATGGCGCGCCAGGTCACCGGTACGGTATAGGCGCTTGCCCGGCGCACCGCCCAGGGGGTCGGGTACGAAGCGTTCGGCGGTGCGGCCGGGTTGGCCGAGGTATCCGCGGGCGAGACCGGCACCGCCGAGACAGAGCTCGCCCGGTACGCCCAAGGGCGGCGTACACTCGCAGGTGTCGAGCAGGTAGACCTGGGTCCCGCCGATCGGTTGGCCGATCGAGGGCGCCAGCGGCGCCCCGGCGTCGATGCGGGCGAAGGTCGAGTAGGTGGTGTCCTCCGACGGACCGTAGAGGTTGAACAGGCGGCGGATCCCGGTCTGTTCGTGCAGCGCCTCGGCCAGGCCGTGGCGCAGCGGCTCGCCGGCCAGGTTGATGGTCCGGACCGAAGGCGGGATCGCCTCCATCTGTAGCAGGGCGGTGATCGCCGAAGGCACGGTGTTGATCAGCCGAACGGCATTCGCTGTCGCCAGGGTCGACAGCTCCAGGGCATTGCGGGCCTGGACCACGGTGCCGCCCAGGGCGAGGGGGGTGAAGAGCTCGTAGATCGACAGGTCGAAACAGACCGACGTCGCTGCCAGAACGCCGCCGAGCTCGTCGTCGCTCCACATCTCGCGTGACCAGTGCACCAGGGCCATGGCGCGGCGATGCTCGATGGCCACACCTTTCGGCCGGCCGGTGGAGCCCGAGGTGTAGATCAGGTAGGCCAGCTGCTCGGGGCGCACCCTGGGGGCGCGAACGGTGGCCTCCTCGGCGCTGCCGGCTGTAGGCAAGTAGAGCAGCGGCAAGGTCTCGGGGGCCAGCCCACTGGCTTCGGCGATCTCGCGTTCGGTCAGGATCCAGGCCGCGTGGCTGTCGGAGATCATCAACTGCAGGCGCTCGGTCGGATAGGCTGGATCGAGACCGACGAAAGCGCCGCCGGCTTGCAGGATGCCGAGTTGGGTGGCGATCAGGCGCGGGGTGCGCTCGAGCATCACCGCCACCCGGTCTTCGGGCTGCAGGCCACGCGCCAGGAGGCGGCGCGTCACGAGGCCGGCTTCGCGGGCGAGCTGGCGGTAGGTCCAGGTCTCGTTGGCGCCGCGGATCGCCACCGCGTCCGGGATGCGCCGTGCCTGGAGAGCGAAGGCCTCGTGCAGGCACAGGTCGGACCCTTCGACCGACGGGGTGTCGTTCCACTCGCGCAGCAGCTGGCCACACTCGGCCGGCGGCAGCAAAGGCAGCTCGCTCAGCCGGCGTTCGGGCGCCGCGACCATCGCCGCCAGCAGGTTCTCGAAGTGGCGGGCGAAGCGCACGATCGTGGTGCGGTCGAAAAGGTCGGTGTTGTATTCCCAGCCGCCGAGGAGGCCGCGGTGCTCCTGGCTCAGCGCCAGGGTGAGATCGAACTTCGCTGTGTGGCTCGCGGTGTCGAAGAGCTCGGTCTCCAGGTCACCGAGCCGCGGTGCCAGGAGCGGCGTGTTCTGCAGCGCCAGCATCACCTGGAACAGCGGGTTGTGGCTCAGCTGGCGGCGCGGATCGATCTCGGCTACCAACTGCTCGAAGGGCAGCTCCTGGTGGGCATAGGCGGCCAGGGCGGTGCGCCGCACCCGTGCCAGTAGCTGGCGCACCGTCGGCCCGCCGGAGAGGTCGGTGCGCAGCACCAGGGTGTTGACGAAGAAGCCGATCAAGGCTTCGATCTCGCCTCGGTCGCGGTTGGCCACCGGCGAGCCGATCAGCACGTCGCGCTGGCCGGTCGTGCGCCCGAGGAGGGTGGCGAAGGCAGCCAGCAGGGTCATGAACAAGGTGCTCGACTCGCC
>JBCCGX010001133.1:0-3444 GCA_039029035.1 Acidobacteriota bacterium
GCACGGCGAGATCTCTTTCCCCTTTGCCATCCACAATCAATTCCAAACCACACTCTCGACCCTGCGAGCAGCGCTCGACAAGCGCCGCGAGCTACTCGACTACCAACGAGACTTCTACACCTCGGCCTATCGCCGCGCTGCCGAGGACGATCTCGCCGGCTACGTGGTCTCCGACTCCGGTGATCCGGCACGCACCTACCATTTCCTAGACATCCTGCGCCGCCACCAGATCCAGGTCCACGCTCTGGGGGCTGCCATCGAGATCGGCGACCAGCGCTACGAGCCCGGCCACGCTTGGGTCATCCCCACCGATCAGCCCCAGGTACTGCTCGTGCGCAGCCTGTTCGAGCGCCGGGTCGACTTCGCCGATTCGACCTTCTACGACGTCTCGACCTGGACTTTGCCCTTGGCTTTCGACCTCCCCTTCAGCCAGCTCGATCGTAAGAGTCTCGCTCCGAAGCACCTCGGTGAGCCGCTCCAGACACCCCGCCTGCCGGCCGGCAAGGCACCGGACGCGCCAACCTACGCCTTTGCCTTCACCTGGGATAGCTACTACGCACCGCGCGCCTTGCATCGCTTCCTCGCCGCCGGGGTGAAGGCGCGGGTGGCCACCAAGACCTTTACCGCCGAGACTCACGGCGGCCCCCAAACCTTTGGCCTCGGCACGATCGTCATCCCATTGGGGATCCAGGACGTGGCACCAGAGACTCTGATTGAGATCGCCGCACGAGCGGCGCGCGAGGACGCGATCGACATCCACGCCATCGCCTCTGGCCTGAGCACCGAGGGCATCGATCTCGGCAGCCCCAGCCTCGAGCCTCTCGAATTGCCGAAGGCGGCTCTGGTGGTGGGCCGCGGTGTCGGCCCCTATGCTGCCGGCGAGATCTGGCACCTGATGGACTTGAAGCACGCGATGCCCTTGACGCTAGTCGAGCATCGCGCCCTGGCCGAGCTCGACCTGACCGCCTACACCCACCTGATCCTGGTCGATGGCCAGTACCGGCGGCTGCCCCCTGATCTCGGCACCAAGCTCTGGCAATGGGTGGAGGACGGCGGCGTGCTGATCGCGATGCAGCGCGGGGCGCGCTGGGTCGCCCGCCATGTCCACGAGACGCCCCTGAAGAGCCCCGCCGACACAAAGCCAGCAGAGACAGCCGCGACTCAGAACGACGAGGTGCCCAAACGACGCCCCTACAGCGAGAACGAGCGCGAGCGCGCCGCACAGCTGATCTCGGGCGCCATCTTCGAGGTCGAGATCGACACCACCCACCCGTTGGCTTACGGTTACCAACGGTCCCGCTTGCCGGTCTTTCGCAACAGCGAAGTCTTCCTCGAGCCGCCCAAGGACCCCTACGTCCAGGTCGCGGTCTATAGCCAGGAGCCGCTGATCTCGGGCTACGTTTCGAGCAAGAATCTGCGCCGCCTGCGCGGGACCCCGGCGGTGATCGCCCAGCGTCAAGGCGACGGAGTGATCGTCCGTATGGCAGACGACCCGAGCTTCCGTGCTTATTGGTATGGCACCGAGAAGCTATTCCTGAACTCGATCTTCTTCGCCCCTATCCTCGAAGACACCGCTCGCCCACCGCGCAACCGCGCCGAGCACGAATGAGCCGCCCACGCGCAACCCCAGAGGCGGGACGCGGCCTCAGCGCCCGCGGGTGATGTCGGCGATCTTCTTGCCGTCGTAGATCACGACGCCGACATCATCCCCTTGAATCTCGTAGCGACTCGACTCGCGGCGGCGATTGGGACCGAACGAGTAGACGAAGACCACTCTTCGGCTGCCGTTCGATTTGCAGCGATCACGAATCCAGTAGGGTGAGTTCCAGGGGTCGAGAAGAAATTGAGCCCGCTCATCGGGAAGGCCTTGGTCGGTCAAGGCGGCGAACTCACCCTGTACCAGGTAGTCCTGGTTGTACTGTTCCTTGAAGGTGTAGAGCCGTTTGTGGCGACTGCACCGCGTGCGGACCTTGCCACTCAGAAAGTCGCGTTTGAGAGCCTCGAGCTCGCCGCGGGCCGTCTCGATCATTTCCGGGTTGGCCCGGCGCAGGACGCGCGACAGGGAGGCCTGCGCCACACCGAGTGCGATCACCGTCGCCCACGCCACGACGATCACTTGAATCGGACGGGATCGGGCCCGTTCGATTCTGGCACCGACGCCATCCCGGTCGAGGGCCGCGAGAGCGGCGAAGAGGAACCCCAGACCCAGCATGAGCTCGACCCACTCGCCGCTCAGGCTCCAGGGATAGTCCTCGTAGAAATAGTAGGTGGCGAAGAACGCCGGCGCCAAGGCTAGCGGTGGAACGACGATCGCCGCTGTGGCAAGAAGCCGACGCAACGGGGCCATCCAAGCCAAGAGCGGCAGGACGACTCCGTAGCCCAGAATGATGCCCTTGAGCGCCAGCTTGCGAAAGTCGGTCGGCACCACATTGTGCAGATTGAGCTCCTGCTGGAAATTGTTCTCCAGGAAGTAGACCGGCGGACGGTAACCGAACACTCGCTGGCCCCAGGAAATTTCCTCCATCGCCACCGCGAAACAGAACACAGAGAGACCGAAGAGGAACCAGGGCAACCGCCCTTCTTCCCGCCGCTGGGCCAAGGCGGCGACGATCCACACCGCCGCCGCGAGGCTGAAGGCCCAGAAAGTCCCCCACTCGATGTACTCGTCTTCTTGTGCGCTCAGGTAATAGAAATCTTTCGAGACCTCGCGCAAGAGCGCGGCATAAGCCCACACGGCGAGCATCAGGACGTTGGCAACGATCGCCGCCAACAGGAGCTTGTCGCTGTCTTTCCTAACCATGGCAACTCTCCTTAGCCATGGCGCTCAAGGTCCGCGCAAGAGATCAGGAATCCCGGACGATGGTCCAAACTTGCGGACCAGAATCGTCTCCATCTCTTCCGTCGCGCGATTGACCGCGTGGAGCACCTGTTGCTCGAGTTGGTCGAGGCGCTCCGGATCGATCGCCTGCGGCTCGATCTGCAGCGTTCGCAGGTGCTTGTGGCCGTCCATGGTGGCGACGACATCGCCGCCCTCAGACTTGCCGCGGCTGCTCATCGCGCTCAGCTCGCGCTGCTGCTTCTCTCTCATGGCCTTGGCCTGCTCGAGAAGACTATCCATGCTCATGCACCCTTCTCCGTTGTGAACTCTGCGCTGTGGGTTCTATCCGTGGGTTCGGAACAAGACAAAACTATAGCAGGGTGAGCTGAGAGTCTCACCATTCACTCTCCGACGGCGACGATCCGGCCACCATCGGCCACAGACCGGTCGACCACTGGCAGGCCGATGCCGAGCTCAGGACCAGCCTGAACGCCCAGCAGCCTGCTCGGTGTTGGGTTGGAGCTTGCGTGGGCCGATGATCTGGCAGCAATCGGGGACACCGACGATCGAGTCGACCTGCTCGGCCATATCTCGGCCGACCCGCACCCGGGTGCCATTGAGACCGA
>JBCCGX010001134.1:0-3440 GCA_039029035.1 Acidobacteriota bacterium
CCTCTGCAGATCAGCGAGTAGCGCCGGCCATTGCTGCGCGGATCACTGTTGTCCGAGGAAGACAGGACCAGTTGATCGTTCCAGTGCGAGTAGTGCCCCATACCGATGCTGGCGATGGTGCCGTGGCCGCTGTGAGCCGGGCCGATGGGCTCACTGTTCTCATACAGCACCGACTCCGCCTGCCTCGGAGTCAGCTTGTCGTCGCTGCGAACCCGCCAGAATTCACTCTCGGGCACCTCGTAGAGGTAGCTATGGCGATGCCGGGCGTCGATCTGCTCCGACGGGATGGGGACCTCGATCGAGACGCCGATCAGAACCAGCCAGACGATCCAGCCGCTGAGCGCCGCCACGGCCATGAAGCCGAGTCGCCTGGGGTGTAGGAGCCGATACCTGTGCTGCATGGAAGTCCCTCGTGGCCGACTTGCGGAGTTCGACGGCCGTGCTTCAAACTCTCAGGTTCGCGATGGCCGACGGCGACCGATGAGATCGAAGAGCGCACCCTCGCGGGCGATGGTGGTCAGCCAAGCGAGCTGAGTGACAAGCCGCTGGGCGCGGGTGCCGGGCTCGGAAGGCGTGAAGAGGTCCTGGTGGCTCTCCCCCGTGGTCCGCAGGATCGGCGGAATGCAATTGAGGAACTCGACGTCGTTGTCCGCGAACCAGTCGAGGGTCTCGCCGATGGAATGCCATGTCTCGTGGGGATTGTAGTACTGGTCCTTGACCCAGATGTCCGCCTTGCGCACATCCCGGATGCGGGAGCGCACGACGTAGTCGATCTTCGGCCCGAGCAAGCCGATGAGCTTGGAGCGTAGCCAGGTCGGCACCCGGGCGTACGAGTTGTAGAGTCCGACGACAATCACTCCGCCGGGTTTGGCTTTACGCACCACCTCGGCAAACGCCTTGCGGGCATCATAGGTGTGGTGCAAAACACCGTGGGCGATGACCACGTCGAAAGAGCCGTCCTTCAGCGCCAGATCGAAGAGATTCATCTGGGCGAACGCGCTGCGGACCAGCTGGTTTCGCTTCTTGTGCTCTACCGCCAAAGCCAGGCTGCCCAGGGAAAGATCGACGCCCAGGGTGTGATTGTTGTTGAGCTGCAGGTAGTGGCTCATCTGGCCGGTGCCACAGCCACACTCCAGCACCAACTGGTTGTACCCGATTGAGCGCAGCAGACGCCGGGTGAAGGGATTCTGGTTGCCCTTGGAGACCAGAGCGCCAAACTCCTCGACCCCATCGTAGCTCGGGAACGGGTTCTCTTCGTAGAACGAACGGACCTTGTGGGTAATCGCCTCCGGGCTGTGCTGCGCGGGTGCATCGTCCGCCGCCGAGCGCACCAGGCTCGGAATGCCGTCGACAAAAGGAAAGAGCTCGCCGGTGTCGGCGCAGCGCAAGGCCTGCCCCGCGAGCTCGAGCCGACAATCGTCGCCGCGGCCCGGCGCCTTCAAGCACCCGAGGATCCGATCGCTGAACATCGGCGGCGCGGCGCTCACTGCTCGTCCTTGTAGAGCAAGAAGTTGTCCAGCGCCAAGACGTCCATCTCCGTCCCCATGAAGCAGCGGTAGGCATCTTCCGGTGAACAGACGATCGGCTCACCGCGGATGTTGAAGCTGGTGTTGACCAGGACGCCATATCCGGTGCGCTGGCGGAAACGGGTCAGGAGTTGGTGAAACGCCGGATTGGTGTCGGCGTGGACGGTCTGGATACGGGCCGAGTGGTTGATGTGGGTCACGGCAGGAATATCGCTGCGTATCTGGTTCAGCTTGTCGAGCCCGGTGGCGCGTTGCTCCTCGGCACTCAGCGAGCGGCGCCGCGCCTCGCGCACCGGCCCCACCAGCAGCATGTAGGGGCTGTCGTCGTCGAAGTCGAAATACTCATCGACGCATTCGCGCAGGACAGCCGGCGCAAAGGGCCGAAAGCCTTCGCGGTACTTGATCTTCAGGTTGATCAGGCGCTGCATGGACTCCGAACGGGCGTCGCCGAGGATCGAACGGTTGCCCAGGGCCCGCGGCCCGAACTCCATGCGCCCGTGAAACCAACCGACGACCTTTTCATCGGCCAGGGCGTCGACCACCTCGTCGAACAACCGCTCACGCACACGCTCGTGGTACACCGCGCCGAAGCGCTGCAGCACTGGCAGGATCTCGGCGCGGGAGAACTCCGGGCCGAGGTAGGCACCGGCCATCGCGTCGCGCTGGCCGTTCGTCGTCGGACGACGCCCATGCTCGGCCTGGGCGACGGCGAGGGCAACGCCCAGGGCTCCCCCGGCATCGCCGGCCGCGGGCTGAATCCACAGCCGCTCGAAGATGCCCTCACGCAAGACCTTGCCGCTCGCCACGCAATTCAGCGCCACGCCTCCGGCGAGGCACAGATTGCGCTCGCCGGTCTCGCGCCGGGCGGTCCGGCACAGACGCAGCACGATCTCTTCGGTGACCGCCTGCACCGAGGCGGCGATATCCATGTGTTGCTGGGTCAGGTGGGATTCCGGCTCGCGTCGTGGGGCACCGAAGAGCTCCGCGAAGCGCGGGTTGGTCATGGTCAACCCGGTGCAATAGTTGAAGTAGCTCAGATCGAGGCGAAACGAGCCATCGTCCTTGAGATCGACGAGGTGCTGCAGAATGCGATCGACGTAGCGCGGCTCGCCATACGGTGCGAGCCCCATCACCTTGAACTCGCCACTATTCACTTTGAAGCCGAGGTAGTAAGTGAACGCGGCATAGAGCAGGCCCAGGGAGTGAGGAAACCGAATCTCCCGGAGCAGCTCGATATCGCCCCCGCTGTGGCCGTGGCCCAGGGTGGTCGTCGCCCATTCGCCAACGCCGTCCATCACCAACACCGCGGCCGAGTCGAAGGGCGACGGCAAAAATGCGCTGGCGGCGTGCGAGTGATGGTGGTAGCCGAAACGGAGCTGCTCGGCGCTGGCGGATCCCAGTCCGAGGCCGTTCAACCCCTGCAACAGCTGCTTTCGCAGCAGCAGCTTCTCCTTCAGCCAGGCAGGCATCGCCGCGGTGAAAGACCGAAACCCTGCCGGAGCAAACGCGAAGTAGGTCTCGAGCAGGCGATCGAAGGTCAACAGCGGCTTGTCGTAGAAGGCGATGCTATCCAGCTCTTCGAGCTTCACCCCACCAGTCTCCAGGCAGTAGGCCGCGGCGGCGCTGGGAAAGCCGGCGTCGAACTTCTGGCGCGAGAAGCGCTCCTCCTGAGCAGCGGCAACGATCTCGCCGTCGCGCACCAATGCGGCCGCACTGTCGTGGTAGAAAGCTGAAATCCCGAGAACGTTCATTCGCTGACCGGCCTCACGAGACATGGGTGGTGCATTCGGCCCCGCGATACCGGAGCTCGGCCAGGTCCGGCCATCGGTTTGGATGGGGACTATACTATCAATCAGACCAGCGTCCCGAGGAAGCCGGAACACCCGCTCGAGACCTGCACGCGAAAGGTCGCCC
>JBCCGX010001135.1:0-3438 GCA_039029035.1 Acidobacteriota bacterium
CATGCAGCGCGGATCGAGCGACGAAGAGGAGATGTCGATGTGGCGACCCAGCCGTTGTCTTGTTGGTGTTCTGGGATGGATCGTGCCCGTTGTCTTTGGGGCCGATCCCAGCCTGGGAAATCCAGGTGTTCCTATCGAGCTGCCCAGCCTGACCGTCGAGCCCGTGGTCAATGAACGGGTCCGCATCGAGACAGCCCATGGCACGTTTGTCGCCGGTCATTTCGGCGGCCAGATGGACGCCTGTGGCATCGGCGCTCAAGCCTTCATCGAGAAGGTCGGAGCCTGGCAGCGCTGCCAACAGTCACCACGCGGCGGCACCTGTGCCGCCGAAGGCGGTGCGCCGCTGTTTGCCGGACTGAGCTGCCTCGACCCGGCCTATCTCAAGGCCAGCACGGTGCACGATGTCTTCGTCGAGCCAACGGGTGAGGTCCTGTTGGCCGGAGAGCACCACCTGGCCTGGAAGGATGCGATGACGGGCCTGCCAGTCACCTCGCGAGGGGCTTTCCTGTTGCGTCTGGCGGTCGATGGTACGCCCGCCGGTGGCGCCTGTATCGGCACCCAGCCTGACGGTCCGCCGACCGACGGAGGCTGCTGTGGAGCGTTCTGTAACATCGATGGCGGTGGTGGTGGCGGCGGTTCGACAGGTGCTTGCGGCGCGCGCTCAATCATCGCCACCGACGGTGATGTCGTCGCCGCCGGGTGGTGTGATTCGGAGCCCGGCTTGCTGCCGGTGAACAAGAACTACTTCGTGACCCGCTACCACGGCGATCTCACAGCCCAACAGTGGATCCAGATCGGCGAGTGCACGGCCAACGAAGTGGCGCTAGCCGTGGCGGCGGACGATGATGGCGATATCTGGGTCACCGGTCGTGGTGGTCCATCGGGTCGTGACCTCTTTGTCGGCAAGTATGGCGCAGGCGGAAGCCCGAAGGGCTATGAGGCCGGTGGCGGCCCGCTGCTCGACGAAGGGCGAGAGATCGGCTTCGACGACCAAGGCCGGGCGGTGGTCGAAGGCATCATCCACGAGGAGGCGACCTATGGCGGCGTCGTCATGGGTGAGCCGGGCGCGGGTGAGCAGACCTTCAGCATCACCCTTGATTCCCAGGATCTACAGGTGCTGGTTTTCGAGATGAACCCCCAGCAGCCGATGGCAGTACCCATAGGCCTCGGTGGACCGAGCCGGTGGCTGCCGGGCAAGGCGGCGATGGCTCCACACGGGGTTCCGCTGCCACCGGGACTGCCGACACAACCACCTGTTCCACCGTTGCCCGAGCCGAGCTTGACTTTGGTCGACGTGTACCCTGACATCGGGACGATCAACGGCGGTAGCTTGGAGAGTCTGTTGGATTCGGACAACGAGTATCTCGTCTTCCTGGAAGGGGAGGATCCGTTGAACGAAGGCGACCTGCTGATCCGCTTCCTCGTCGAGCTCGACCCATCGGAAGCACCTTTTCAAATCAACAAGTTCAGTATGGAGTTCAAGGCCGACCAGTGCTACCTGGCGACGGTGGAGATGCAACCCTTGGCCGGCGGCGAGTTCCTCTTCGTCGGGCAGCGCGAGGTGTGTGCTGCCGAGGAGCCGGTTTTGAGCGCGGAGATCGAAGCCGCTCTCTCTGATGATCTGGGCTTTGACGGCATCACCATACCGGAGCCCGATCAACGCCTGGTGGTCAGAGTGACGATCGACTATGGCCATTCCCTCAGTTGTCCCTGCACCTGCGTCAATCCGTGTACATGCGACTGTTACTGTGGCTCCAGCCTCGAAGACGGCAGTGTCGACGACTTCGAGGTGGAGTACTGACAGGCTCGAGGGAGCTATTGCTCCAGCATCGCCCGGTAGCGCGCCGCCTTCTCAGGCTGATCCCAGCTCTCGTAAAGCCGAATGAGCCGCCCCAGGGACCGTCGGGTCATCGAATGCTGCTGGCCAAGATCCTCGGTGAGGGTCGTGTGGCTTTCGATCAACAACACCTCGGCCTCGTCGTAGCGGCCGAGCTCTGTCAAAGCGCTGCCGCCGAGGCTCTGGGTGACGGCAATCATTCGCCTCTCCTTGGACGGCCAAAGCTGCCACAGCCTGAGGCTTTCTCGCAGGCTTTGCTCGGCGAGGCGCGGTTGGCCGCTCGCTAACAGCGTGTGACCCAAACCGAGCAGCGTGTCGGCGACGTCGCGGTGCTCCTCGCCAAAGAGCTTGCGTCGCATCTCGAGGGCTTGCTCGAAGCGGTGCTCGGCGGCCGCCAGCTTGCCCTGTCGTTCGAGGGTTTTGGCCAAGTTGCTGAGATTGCTGGCCACATCCGGGTGATTGCCGAGTGCGACCTCGGTGATCTGGACCGCTTCGAGCAGGAGCTCTTCCGCCGCCGCAAAATCGCGCCGTTTGAAAAAGATCTCGGCCAAGTTGTTCAGCGTATCGGCGACGTCGGGATGCTTCGATCCCAGGGCCTCGCGGCGCAGATCCAAGGCCTTCAGGTAGAGCTTCTCCGCCTCGTCGTATCGGCGCATGTCCTTGAAGCAGCCGGCGAGGTTGTTCTGGGTCGTGGCGAGATCCGGGTGGCGTTCGCCAAAGAAACGCTCCTTGAGCTCCAGACTCTCCTCGTAGACCGGAATCGCTTGCTCGCACTCTCGTTGCGCCCGCAAGACCTCGGCCAGATTATTGAGATGGGTGGCCAGCTCGGGATGACCGCTGGGGTAGAGCTTGCGATCGATCGTCACGACCTGACGGTAAAGCTCTTCCGCCTCGGCATAGTGCTCTTCGGCGCGCAACGCCATCCCCAGGTTGTTGAGCACCGTCGCCACCTCTTCGTGCTCCTCGCCAAACAGCTCGCGATGCAACTCCAGGGATCGGCGCAGCAACGGCTCGGCTTCGCTCGGGCGGCCCTGCCTCTGAATGGCCAGGGCCAGCTCGTTCAAGCTTTCGGCCACCGACTCGTGCCCTTCACCGAGGGTTTCGCGGCGCAACGCCAAGGCTTCGGTGTGCAGCGCCTCAGCTTTCTGGTACTGCCCCTGGAGGCGCCTCAACTTGCCGACGTGGTTCAGACTGGACGCGAGGTCCTCGGCATCGCCGAGGTCGCGGCGGTTGCGGAGGGCCTCCTCGAGTAGAGGACTCGCCTTCTCATAGAGGCCGATCTCGAGGTAAGCGACACCCAGGGTCGCCATCAACTTGGCGCGAATCTCGGGACTGTCCTCAAGACCCTCGAGGATGCGTGGGGCGCCCTGATCGAGCAACTCCTCCGCCGTGATCGTCCGCTGGCGGGCTTCGCTGGGCAGCGAGACTTCGAAGATCGCGGCGAGGGAATCCGAAACCCTCTCCGCCGTCGTGCGCTGGCGGCTCGCCTGGCGCGCCTGCCAGGTCGTGGCAGCGATGCCGGCAACGAGGGATGCAAAGATCAATGATGCGGCGATCACCCCCCAACGGTGCCGGCGGATGAACTTGCCGGCGCGGTAGGC
>JBCCGX010001136.1:0-3425 GCA_039029035.1 Acidobacteriota bacterium
GAACCAAGTCTTCGTCGACCCAGAGCAGACACTTCAACTCACCTGAAGTCAATGGAGATCTACCGTGAACACATGGCTCGAGCAGGCGCTCTACCGCATCGAGGCCGATTACCAACGCTCATCCGACACCCATCTGGTGCGTGTCGGTTTACCGCAGGCGGGTGAGGTATCCCTCTACCTCAAGGACGAATCGACCCACCCCACAGGCAGCCTCAAGCACCGATTGGCTCGGTCGCTCTTCCTCTACGGTCTATGCAACGGCAACATCCGTGAGGGGACGACGATCGTCGAATCGTCATCCGGCAACACCGCGGTCTCCGAGGCCTACTTCGCGCAGCTCCTGGAGCTGCCATTCATCGCGGTGGTCCCTCAGGCAACGTCGCAAGAGAAAGTCGACAAGATTGGCTTCTACGGCGGCAAATGTCACTTCGTCGATGGCCGCCAGATCTATGCCGAAGCGGAGCGTCTGGCCAAGGTAATGGGCGGTCACTACATGGACCAGTTCACCTACGCCGAGCGGGCCACCGACTGGCGCGGCAACAACAACATCGCGGAGTCTATGTTCGAGCAGATGCAGTTTGAGCCGTCGCCGGTCCCGCAATGGATCGTGGTCAGCGCGGGAACCGGCGGAACCTCATCGACCATCGGCCGCTTCATCCGCTACAAGTCCTACGCGACGAAGCTGTGCGTCGCAGATCCGTCGAATTCCGTTTTCTTCGATTACTACCAGACGGGAGACAGCAGCCTCGTGCTCGACCAGGGCTCCAATATCGAGGGCATCGGCCGGCCGAGGGTCGAGCCATCGTTCAACTGTGCCGTCGTCGACAAGATGATCAAGGTGCCGGACGCGGCGGCCTATGCCACGTTACGGTTCTTGGAGCGTGTCCTCGGCCGCCGCTGCGGCGGCTCGACAGGAACGAATGTCTACGCGGCCCTGCAGATCATCGCCCAGCTCAAGGCAGGGGGGCAGCCCGCCAGCGTTGTCTCCATGATCTGCGACGGCGGGGAGCGCTATTACGACACGTACTACAACGACGCTTGGCTCGATGCGCGCGGGTTCGACCTGCGGCCCTATGCCGAGCAGCTCGACGCCTTTTTCGACCAAGGCGAGTGGAACAAGCTTTCGGGAGAGGAACGGGACTGCTAGACCGACGGCTATCGCCCGAGCTCGACAACGCGCAGGATCGCCCGCCCGCCGGCTGAGGACCGCACCAACACCTCGCCGCGACCGTCGCCATCGAGGTCGGTGACGGTGGGCTGGCCGGTGCGGCCGAGATCGTTCGGCTGATCGGTATCACTGTCCGTATCGTCGCTGGTGGCGTCGTCTTCGTCGGTATCGATGTGGATGTGGATCGAGACGTCGTCGTCCTCGTCTGGCACGAGCGCCAGGTCCCAGCGCGGCGTCTTGTCCAAGACCTTCTTCTTGCTTTGCGCGATACCGGTGAAGATCTGTAGGCGGTCCGAGACGAGAGTGACGAGGTCGGGCACCCGATCGCCGCTCAGATCTTGGTCGAAGACCCACTTGGCGTAGCGTGCCAGGACAACCGATTTGCGCGGCGTGTTGAAGAATCCGGCGTTGCCCTTGCCGCGGTAGACCTCGACGGCGAGCTTCTTGGCCCCCAGGCCGTCGGGCTGGCCGACGAGGAGATCCTGGCGGCCATCGAGGTCGAAGTCGGCGATGTCGACGCTGATGTCGTACCAGTTGCGGGTCGCGGTGAGGATCTCGAGGGAAGGGCGAACGCCGGCGCGGGTGCGGTCGGTGCGCAGAGGGAAGACGCGCAGCTTCTTTCTTTCGAAGATGCCGAGCTTGTCGGCATTGAGGGCGGCGACGGCGAGGATCGGGCGGCCATCGACGGTGAAGTACCAGCTCTGGGCGATGCGCTCGTTGGCGCTGAGCTGCGACCAGGCTTCAGGTGGCCCGTCGTCTGTGCCGTTGGTGTTGGGGTCGATGAGGGTGGTGCGCAGTCGCCGGTGTCCCTGGCGCTCGGGCCCGACGGCGACCAGCGGCAAGGCCGTCTCGGGGCTCGCCAGCAGGTGCACCGGCGGGGTCGAGAGGCGCAGCCCCTGGCCTCGGCGCTCGGCGCGCAGAGGCAGGTCGACGGAACGGGTGGATTGCAGATGGCCGTTCTGCCCCTGAAAGATCTCGAGTCGGCCGAGGCCGGGCTGGGGCAGGAAGGGCTGATCGGAGCGTAGGAGTCCACGGCGGCGGAGCAAGCCGAGGTCGAGGGCTGGATCGTCGATCAGCACCGTCGGTCGGCGTTGGGCAGCCCCATTGTCCGTCGGGCCGAGGGAGTAGATCCTGCCCGGCTGGCCAAGGATCCAGATCTGCTGCTCCGGGGTCCGAGCGAAGCGGCCGATCGAGTTGACCTCCGGCGGCAGATCGTCGGCCAGAACGTCCAGGGAGCCATCGCCCGTGGGGTCGAAGACGTAGACCACCCGCGGACCCTTCGGATCGTCCTCCCGCGCTATCAGGGCGGCGATGACGCCGCCATCGGACGACTCAGGGAGGGAAAGACTGAGGACGCGCCCGGGCAGGACCGCCTCGATCAGCCGAGCGCCCGACAACTGGCGGACCTGGACGCCGACGTCCGGCGGTGGAACTTTGGTGGCAGCGGCTTCTTCTTCCGCCGCGCCACTTGCCGCGCTGAGTAGGATCACGGTGGAGAGTACCGGTAGCCGCCAAATTCGAGTCCGTGGGCTCATTGTGCACCTCCACTCAAGTAGAGATCCAGCCGTACCGGCGGGGTGACGCCCGGCTCGGTGACTTTCTGCGGCTGGATGACCAGCAGATCGGTGAGCTCGTCGGCATCGAAATCCCGTACCTGGACCAGCTTCAGATCGCGTGGCTCTTCTTTCAGGCGGATCAGCAGATCGGGCTCGGGCGGATAGACGCAGCCCTCACGTCCGCGGTGGATGGTGACGTCGCGGCCGCGCCCCATCTGGACGAAGTCTGCCTTGCCGTCGGCGTCGAAGTCGCCGGCGAATTGCGACAGCTGGCCGACCTTGAAGTTGTTCAGATCGAGCTTGAACTTGCCCGACAGATCGAGGCCTGGCACGGCGCGATACTCGCCGCTGGCGTTTTGGCACCAGACATGGAAGTCGAGGCCGATGGAGATGCGGCGGGTGGTGAGAACCCGCACGGCTTGCATGAGGGAGAAATCGAGCGTCAGGGTGACGAGGTCCTGGCGGCCGTCGCCGTCCAGGTCCTGGAAGCCGCCGGGCACCGGGGTGTCGCTGTCGCCATCGAAGGCGTAGCCAGTGGCATTGAACTCCAGGTAAGGCTCGGGCGCCATGGACAGGTCGCCCAGGGTGCGAAACAGTCGGTAGCGGAACGGCGGCCGCTTGGCCTCGCGCATCTCCTTGCGCATGCCGTCCTCGTCGCCGGCCAGGCTCCGCTGGGTGACGACTTCGGCGACACCATCCCC
>JBCCGX010001137.1:0-3424 GCA_039029035.1 Acidobacteriota bacterium
AAGAGATCGCCGAAGAACGCCCGGCGCTGTGCCGGATCGCTCGATGCCGACGGCGAGTAGGGCTTGTGGACGTCCATGAAGTTCAGGAAGAGATAGGGCGCTCCGGACTCGCTGAGGGATTCCGCGGCGTCGAGCTCCTGCCGTTCCAGCTCCTGCAGTGCGAGGCGGATGACCTCGCCGGCGCTCGCCGTGCGCCGCAAACCCAACAGCTGGGTCGTCAGCTGCTCTTCCAGCGCGGGACGCGGGCTAGGGCTCAGGGCATACCAGAGGCGTAGGGGGGCGGTTTGCAGCATCCAGACCCGGTTCGGGTTGCGATAGCGCTGGCAGCCTCGGGTCAGCCCCGTCGCCGGGCTGACGACGCCGTTGGCGGTGATACAGCTCGTGGCGTAGCCACGCGCCGCCAGGTGCTCGTGCAGGGTCGGGATGTCGGCTGCCAGGCGCGGGCCGAAGCCGCGGGCCGAGGTCATATCGAGCCGATGCTCGGAGACCTGCAGCCCGGTGAACATCGAGGCGTGGGTCGGCAAGGTCCAGCTGCCGTTGGCGATCGCGCGGTGGAAGACGTCGCTGTGGCTCGCCAGGCGAGCCAAGCTCGGGGTGGAGGACTGGGCGCCGCTCTGCGAAGCTGCGTCCAGATCGACCGCATCGGCGCGCAAGGTGTCGAGCACGACCAGGAAGACCGGGGTTGACGCCGCAGCACCTCGAGCCGAGCGCGGCGCTGGGTCGCCCACCGCCTGCTCGATCCATCCATGGGGTGCCGGCGCCGCCAGGCGGACGACCAGCACCAGGCCCAGGGCTACAGCGAGGAGCTGCACCGATCGCAATCGACCGCCGCGCGTGGTGATCCAGCCCAATGCGACCAAGGTGGCGACCAGGATGCCGAGGGCAACGACGAGCGGCGCAGGCTTTAGACCGAGGGGCTCGGCGCGCAGCAGGTAGAAGCCCAGCAGGGCGGCCGCCGCGCAGGCCAGCGGCACGGCCAGCTCACCCGCGGAGGCCACCCCGCGCAGCAGGAGGCACACACCCAGCAGGCCGAGCGCCAGCAGCACCAGCGCCAGGGGCCGGCCGAGCCACGGGCTCCAGGCCTCCTTGACCAAGGGCCAGCCGTGGATGAAGCCGACGACCAGGGTCGCCAGCGCCGCAGTGCCATCTGCCGCCGAGATGTTGGCCGGGAGTGGCAGGCCCAGGCGTCGCGCCACGTCCAAGCCGCCGGCGAGTACCACGCCCCCAACGGCCACGCTGGCGGCGAGCAAGCCGTGGCCAAGCAGCAGCGTCCCCCAAACGGGGAGCGAGATCAGATCTCGCCCGGACGCTTGGAGCAGGAGCTCCAGCACCGCCAGGGTAGCGAAGACGAGGCCGCTGATGGTCGCGCTGCTGGCCAACGCGCGGCTAGGAAGAGCGCCGGTTTGGGAGGGTGGATGAGTCATCGCAAACGGCGTGAGAGTTTAGCGCAGCGTCGGGGTTTCGACCCGTGGCGGCCACGGACTAAGGTCCGAGGCTATTTGCGTCCGTCCCTGCGGGACGAAAACCAAACTCTTCCAGCCTATGGCTTTGGCACGGTTCCTTCCGCATTCTTGACCCCGGAGGGGTCGTCGAGAATAGCCACGGGTTTTAACCCGTGGCACCGCCCACGGACTGAAGTCCGAGGCTATTTGCGTCCGTCCCTGCGGGACGCAAAAACGCTACCAACCGACTGAAGGTTCCCCGCTAGTCCCTTCGGAAGTTGGGCCGGACGCCGAACAGGGCGTAGCCACTGGCGATCGCCAGACACGAGGCGAAGACTTCGTTGTAAAAGAACGGGTTGGTCGGGGATGCCTTGTGAAAGATCGTCGAGATCGTCTTGATGTCGGTCTTGCTGTCGAAGTCGCCGAAATCGATCGCCAGTCGATCGTCACAGAGCTCGGAGTTGGCGAAAGCGCACAACAGCGCCAGGTCGACAACGCTGCCCACTTGCCTGCGGGCGAGGCCACGCAGACGCCGCACATCCCGCAATGGTGGTGGCGCCACCGCGCCTTCACATGGGGTCACCACGGTGAAGATCCCGCCCATCAGCCGCAGAACCTCCTGCGGCGTCAAAAGGTAGTCCCCGTCTTTGTGAAACGGTTCGAAGGACGGCTCGAAAGCTTGCTTCAAGCGATCCAGAAAGTGGTTCACCAGATCCCAGAGGTAGTCCTCACTGATCGCTCGCCGGTCGTCGGGGAACCGAAAAGTAACTTTGGCCCGCAGTGCGTCCGGGATGTCGCGACACAACAGCGAGAAGAGGACCGCCACGCGCCCCGTACGATGGGCGAATCCGCCAACCCCCCGAAAAACCTCGATCACATCGGGTCGGAAGAAGAAGACGGGGAAGATATTGAAGTTCTTGCTCTCGATACAGTCGGGGTTGGGAAAGAGATATAGGTGCGCTCGCACCATGGAAACCGACGACGCCATGGGTAACAGATGATGTCCACCCAAACCCGCCAACTCGGACAACCGCACGCTTCGTCTCGCATCAGTCATTCCATGCCTCCTTCGTTGACTACACAGTGACGATCACAGACCGCGACGATCAAGCCAGTAATGGCCACAGACTGTGACGATCAAATACCGCGACGAACACAGACCGTGACGATCCAAGGCGCAAGAATCAGCCGTTGGACGACTGCGCCCTCAGCCAAGCTTGCGAATCAAGGACCCGAGACGCATCCGTTTAGGATGGCGACTCGAGCCAGAACGCTCGCGTTGGTGCGAAGCGAACCGGTCAGGCGCTCCGCCCAGCGACGATCCAGCTCGGCAGCTGGTTCTCGTCGGCCCAGTCGCGAACCTGGTTCCAGGTCTCGAGTGTCCCGAGGGCGAAGTGGTACGTGTCGAGAGCGTGCACGGCCATCACTTCCTTGAGCAACTGCTCTTTGGAGATCGCCAGCTCCCGTTTCGCCAGCCCTCCGGTCAAGAGGTTGCTCAGAGCGATGAAGTTGAACACCGGGCGCATGCGCGCACGACCGAAGGGCAGCGCGTGGGAGAAGCGCTGCAACGGCTCCAGGACCGGCTTCAACACCGCCAAAGACGCAAAGTCGGCGGCGGCAACCCCCCAATCGATGGGATTGAGCGAGACTTCGACCAGTTGCGTCGGCTGGTTAGACACGAACGCATTGAACAGATGCGCCTGGCCGTCGTCGTGCACGTCGAAATGACAGGCCGCGAACGCCGGCCCCAGAGCGTCGGGTCCGTAGCCCAGCGCCCGGCCCTCGGTGTCGGGCCGAATCACCGCGTAGCCCCAGCCGTAGCGGCCCAGACTGCCGCCTACGGCGGCCGTCTGGTCCATCACGAAGTCGCGGCTCATCACCACGTGGACCGTCGACCGTGCCGGCACACTCATCGTCGGCAAGTGGTCGGTGAAGGGCGGGAACGTGAGCGCGAAGTCGAACAGCTTCACTTCGAGCACGAT
>JBCCGX010001138.1:0-3424 GCA_039029035.1 Acidobacteriota bacterium
ACTCAACGTGTTGTAGAAAGCCGCCAGGACCTCGGCATTGCCGGCGACCGCGGCCTCGAGATCGATCGAGCAATCCAACGGCTCGATCGCCGGCCGCGATGAGACCGAACCGTCGAACACAGCGGCGCCGACGCATCCTTTAATCGTCGTCAGATCCGCGAGGGTCTGCTTTGCGACCGAGCACGGGCCCGTCCCGGTGCCTGACGCCACGGAGCTCGGGTTGGCTGGCAGAGCTCCGTTCGCCTGTCGATCCGAGCCCGCCGTATCCGTTGCCAAGCCCCGGGGCATGAAATCCTCCGGTACCGCCACCTGCGTCGAGGTGTCTTCTTCGTCGATCGGGTCGCGCACGGAATCGCGGCTCGCCTCGTCGAGTCTTCGGCACCCCTCGAGAAGCACCTTCTGCCAGCTGACCGTGATCGTCGTCTCCGTCGGCCGGGTCTCGGTGTCGAGAGAGAACTTGCCGCCCTGCCAGGAAAGCAGCTCGTAGACCGCTTCCTCGCCGGATCGGTCACCACAAGTCGCGTGCACGATCTTGCCCAGGTCGAACCAAATCGTCCCGGTCGTACCCCGGCGGCGGATATTCAACGCTCCGGTGGTCTGGGACAGGGTGTAGACCTGAATGAGATCCGGCAGCATCGGCAACGAGATGGCGCCCGAGAATCCTTCGCCTCGCGCCAGTAGACGATCGATGCTGGCAATCAACGCTTGGGCCCGAACCGGCTTCTCGAGATACTCGACCAAAGAGCGGCCTAGCAGAGCTGCAGCGACGTCGGGCCCACCGTAGGCCGTCACCACAATGACCGGTAGCTCGGGGATGACGGCTCGGGCAGCCACCATGAGCTCGAGCCCGTTCATCCCTTCCATGCGCACATCGGTCACCAGAATGTCCGGTGGCGATTTCTGCAGAGCCGCGAGGGCCTCGGCGGGGTCGGTGAATCCTTCGACCACAAGGTCGGGACATTCCCGAGCCAGCAGCTTGGTCGCCGACCAAACGATGTCTTCTTGATCGTCGACGTAAAAGACGCGGCAAGTCATGGCGTCAATCCCAACTCTCATGGCTCGATAGTGCCGAGAGTCGCGTTGCCTCGATCGATGCAAGGGTTCGGTGCGGCATGCCTTGCTGTTAAGCAAGGCTGGGGCCAACTCGAGAAGAAGACTGCCGATGGCTTGTTAAGTCGCTTTAATGAAGCGACTTACAGTCGATTGGCGCGGCCCAGCCGCTGCCTCGATGGCGGTCTGCCCGAGGGGCCTATTGGCCAAATGGAGACTACCCAGTTGACGAACGGCCAATCAACTCCGTGCTCGACTAGCCCTTCGCGCCGGGATCTCGTGCCGGCGCATCATCTTGTACAGCGCGCTGCGCGAGACATCGAGTTGGGCAGCGGCGCGCGCCACGTCATGCCCATGGGCGACGAGTGCTTCCTCGATCGCCCGCTTGATCGACTGCTTCAGAGTCGGAGCACCACCTGGAGAGCTCCCGTAGGCGGTACCCGACCTCGACAGGCCGAGGTCACTGGGCTCGAGCGTCGGAGAGGCGGCGAAGAGCAGAGCGCGCTCGAGAACATTGCGCAGCTCACGGACGTTTCCCGGCCAATCATGGGTCAACAACGCCGCTTCCGCGTCCGCCGACAAGGCTGCCTGGGGTCGATCGAGCTCCCGGCCCAGGCGCTCGATCAATACCCTGGCCAGATGAATGAGATCGCTGCCGCGATCCTTGAGGAGGGGCACCACGAGACGGATAGCGTTGATGCGATAGAGCAGGTCAAGGCGAAAGCGTCCTTCCTTGGCGCGCGCCGCTAGATCATGGTGCGTCGCGGCGATGAGGCGAACTTCGACTCGGCGTTCACGAACGGCGCCGAGCCGGCGAAAGCGCTGCTCCTCGATCACCTTGAGCAAGCGTGGTTGGACCTCGAGATCCATATCCCCGATCTCGTCGAGGAAGAGGGTGCCGCGGTGGGCAATGTCTAGTAGCCCGGCCTTGGTCGCTGCCGCACCGGTGAAGGCGCCCTTTTCGTGGCCGAAGAGCTCGCTCTCGAGCAGCTCCTTCGAAAGGCCAGCACAATTGAGCTCGACCACGCTCTCTTCCGACCTCGGTCCGTGATCGTGGAGCCACCGCGCCAGCACCCCTTTGCCGGTACCGGTCGCTCCTTCGATCAGCACCGGAACTTGAGATTGCGCGACCCGCTTCGCTTTTTCGCGCAGGCTGCCGATGAGCTCGCTGTCGCCGACGAAAGGATCGAGATCGGACTGGGATCGCGCCAGACGGGTTCCCTGGTTGGCGCGCAGCGCACGTTCGGTGTCGAGCAGTCGCTCGATCATCAGGCCCAACACATCGAATTTGACCGGCTTGGTCAGAAACTGGTGCGCGCCTTCCTTGATCGCGGCGACGGCCAGTTCGATCGAACCGTGGCCCGTCAACATCAACGCCGGCACCCCTGGAGCCATGAGCTTGATGCGCCGCAGGACTTCGAGCCCATCCCCGTCCGGGAGGTTGTGGTCCAGGATCGCGAGGTCTGGAAGCTTGTCGCGCAGAGAAGCGCTCGCGGCCTCGACCGTCGCCGCCTCGCTGACGCCGTAACCCTGCCGCTCTAAGAAGCGGCGGATGGCGAAGCGTAGATCTTCTTGATCTTCTACTACTAGTACTGTATTCATGTTCAGCTCGCCGTCGCGCGGTGCGATACCCGGGTGTTCAAGGTCATATTCACTCAGGCATTCTTCCCCTTCTAGCTCGGCAGCCAACACTGCCTCGGCACATCGTGTCCGTTCGAATGCCCCGTTGATCCTACTTGAGACTGTCCCGTCCTACTCGAGACCGTCGCGGCCTGCTCGAGCCCCTTCCCCTGTTTGCCGATACCTGGCTCCCGTTTGGCGATGCCTGGCTCGCTTGGCGATCCTCCAGATCGAGAGACCGGTCGCGCTACGGTCCTTGGCGATCGATTAAAGCCCGACCGGTGTGCCACGGGCACGGGCCGGCGTGGATCGGTGCCTGACCTCAGCTCGTCTCGACGCCATGGCTCCGCAGGGCGTCGCGCGCTTCAAGGGAGCTACCGGCGAAGGGATTGCCCCGGTAGACCACCAGCGAGCCCCCCGGCCAGTGAGCGGCCAGAGCCCGGCTGCTGCTCGCGAGTTGCATGACCGATAAGAAGCGAACGCTGGGGAGGGGTGCCAGGGATTCGCCTCGGGGGCTTTCGAGAGTCTGGGTCTCGAGGTCGATCACCGCGACCCAAGCCTCACGGCCGGGTATCACCGTCCGGTCCCGCTTCTCTGCCGCCCAGATCCGCGATGCGCCGAAGCTCGTGAGCGCAGCAACGGCAGTGAGCACGACACCCAGAACGTTGATCTGGCCGGACCGAAAGCCCAGCGTGAGCCAGACGATACCGTTCCCACCGACAATCACGGTGAGGAGAGCGAGAACGAACAGGAG
>JBCCGX010001139.1:0-3410 GCA_039029035.1 Acidobacteriota bacterium
CATCGCCGACGTCTACCGCAAACTCGGGCTCTACGATTCGGCCGAGCAGCTGTTCGCCGAAGTGCTCGAGATCCGTCAGCGAGAGCTGCCCCCGGGCCATCTCGACCTGGCCGAGACCCTCAACGGCCTGGCGGCGCTGCGCGCTCAGCTCGGACGGTTCGGCGAGGCGGCGCCGCTCTTCGAGCAAGCACTGGCCCTGCGCCAGGCAGCTCTCCCCGAGGACGATCTACGCATCGCGATGAGCCTCAGCAACGTGGCCACTCTCTACCTCGACCTGGGGCGGATCGACGAGGCGAAATCGCTCTTTACCCGCTGTGTGGAGATCGTCGAGAAGCACGAAGGTGAGCCGACACAGGATCTGCTGGTGGCGTTCAACAACCTGGCAACGCTCTACTACGAGACTGAGGAATTCGACGCCGCGGAGCCCTTGTTGAGGTCGTTCCTCGAGCATCAGAGGGGAGCCCACGGTGACCGGCACCCCTATGTCGCCATGGCGCTGGAGAATCTGGCGGAGGTGCGCGAGAAACTCGGCGCTTTCGACGATGCCGAAGGGTTGTACGATGAGGCGTTGGCGATTCTGGAGGAAGTGCTGGGCCCCGACCATCCGGAATTTGCCTACGGTCTGAGCGGCCTGGCGCGGCTGCGAGTGGCCCAGGGGCGGCCCGATGATGCGGCGACACTCTACCGTCGCGCTTTGGCTATTCAGGAGGCCAAGCTGCCCGAGGACCATCCTGAGCGGCAGGCCAGTGCCGAGGGGCTCGCTGAGCTGTTGACCGCCACGGAGCCTCTCTGAGGCCTTGGACCTGAGCGAACATTCATACTGTGAAGAGCGCCTGAAGGGCGAAAAATCGATCGATTCGGAGAAAGACTTTGATGCAAACACACCACGGTTCTGCTGCCTGGCGCGGCGATGAGCTATCCCGTCGTGCCGACTGGCAGCACACGCTGACCGCGGCGGAGTGCGGTGAGATCGAGCAGGCCCTGGAGCATGCCCGCGATGTGGACCTGGAGGACCTGGGCGCCGCGGACTTCCCGCTGCCCAACCTCGCCCGGCGGCTCCGGGCGGCGCAAACAAGCCTCGAGCACGGCACCGGCAGCTTCTTTTTGCGTGGCTGGCCGATCGAGCGCCACGGGTTGGACGACAACCAGCGGGTCTTTTGGGGTATTGCCCGCCACCTCGGAACGCCGATCTCCCAGAGCGCCCAAGGCGAGACGATTTTTCGGGTCGAAGATGCCGGCTTCGGCCAGGGCGACGCCAGAGCTCGCGGACCCAACACGCGCAAGGGGCTCCACTTCCACTGCGATCGCTGCGATGTCATCGGCTTTCTGTGCGTCCGAGCGGCGCGCCGCGGCGGCGAGAATTACCTGGTCAGCTCACTCACCGTGCACAACGAGATTCTCGCCCGTCGGCCGGATCTACTCGAAGAGCTCTACCGGCCCTGGTACTACAAGACCCACAACGTGGATACCTCCAACCGGGATCGCTGGTGCCGACAGCCTATCTTTGCCATTCAGGAGGGGCATTTCGTCGGCTATGTCCTGCGCGTTCTGATCGATCGCGCCTACGAGCTGTCCGAGCTGCCCGACATGACGCCGCGGCAGAAAGAGGCCCTGGACTACCTGGATGCAGTCTGCGCCGAGGAAGCTCTGAACACCAAGTTCCGCCAGGAGCCCGGCGACATGCTCTTCATCAACAACTTCGTCAACTTCCACTCGCGCACCGAGTTCGAAGACCACGATGATCCGGAGAAGAAACGTTTGTTGCTCCGCATCTGGCTGTCTGTGCCCAACAGTCGCCCCTTGCCGCCGGACTTTGCGGGCAGCTTCGGCCGCACCGGAGCGGGAGAGATCCGAGGCGGAATCCATCCGGTGTAGGAATGACGTAGATAGCTCCGAAGCCGAAACTCACAGAGCGCACGATCGGACACTTCACCGAAGGGCGAGGTGAAGTGCTATCCTGCCGCCGCTCAAAGGAGGCGATATGGCGTTACAAGACAAGCTCGATGCGATGCGAGAAGGTGCGAAGGAACGGATCCCGGCCGATGTGTTGGCGAGGATGGGCCAGGCGACCGCCGATCTCAAGGGCTCCGGCATCCTCGATCGGGTGGTGAAGCCCGGCGACCCGGCCCCGGAGTTCGAGCTCAACAACATCCGCGGTGAGGCGGTGAGCTCGCGCGCCTTGCTCGCCAAGGGACCACTGGTGGCGACGTTCTACCGTGGCTTCTGGTGACCGTACTGCAATTTGGAGCTGGAAGCTCTACAAGCCGTGCACGAAGAGATCACCGGCCTCGGTGCGACGCTGGTGGCGATCTCGCCACAGATCCCGAAGTTCTCCGAGCACATCACCAAAAGACACAAGCTGGCCTACGACGTGTTGTCGGACCCCGGCAACCAGGTCGCGGAGGCGTTCGGCTTGGTGTTCTCGTTTCCCGACGAGCTGCGCCGCATCTACGCCGACGCTCTGCGCATCGATCTGCCGAAGTTCAACGGCGACGACTCGTGGCGCTTGCCTCTGTCGGCGCGTTTCGTGATCGGGTCGGACGGCCGCATCGTCGCTGCCGATGCCGATCCCGACTACACCCGGCGGCCCGAACCCGGCGCGACGGTCGAGGTCTTGCGCCAGATCGCTAGCTGAATCAGCCGGAGCTGCTCTTCTGATGGACTTCACAAATCTTGGCGGCACCGGACTCAAGGTCTCCCGGATCTGCCTCGGCTGTATGACCTATGGTGATCCGAATTGGCGTCCGTGGATCCTGTCGGAGGACCAGGGCCGGCCGTTCATCGAGCGAGCCCTGGAGCTCGGGATCAACTTCTTCGACATCGCCGACATGTACTCCCTCGGCGTCAGCGAGGAGGTCACCGGGCGGGCGCTGGCCGACTTCGCCCGGCGTGATCAGGTGGTGATCGCCAGCAAGGTGTTCTTCCCGATGAGCGAGGCCCCGAACGACCGGGGCCTTTCCCGCAAGCACATCCTCGACGCGATTGATGCCTCTCTCAGGCGCCTCGGCACGGACTACATCGATCTCTACCAGATCCATCGCTGGGATCCGGAGACGCCGATCGAGGAGACTTTGGAGGCGTTGCACGACATCGTCCGCGCCGGCAAGGCGCGTTATGTCGGCGCCTCGAGTATGTATGCCTGGCAACTGTCCAAGGCCCTCTACACCGCCGATCTGCGCGGCTGGACGCGCTTCGTCTCGATGCAGAACCACTACAACCTGGTGTATCGCGAGGAAGAGAGAGAGATGCTACCGCTGTGCCGCGACGCGGGTCTCGGCGTCTTGCCGTGGAGCCCGCTAGCGCGCGGCTTCCTGGTAGGGAATCGCCAGCGCGGGGCCGATGGCGAGCGCAGCGGTGCGACGGTGCGGGCCAAGACCGACGACTACGCCCAGAATCTCTACTACGAAGAC
>JBCCGX010001140.1:0-3406 GCA_039029035.1 Acidobacteriota bacterium
ACCAACAGGTCGGGATCGCCGTCGTTGTCGTAGTCGAACCACAGCGAGTTGGCCGAGGCGTTGACGGCGTCGTTCCCTTCGGCCACGCCGGACGCGACGCCGATCTCCGCAAAGGTGAGGTCGCCGCGATTGAGGTACAGGCGGTTCTTGCCGTCTTCGCTCGAATCAGTGAAGAAGACGTCTTCGAAGCCGTCCCCATCGATATCAGCCACCGCCGCCGAGGCACCGAGGGCGGTGTAGCCCTCCATAATGTGGGCGTAGGGGTTCTTGAACGAGCGGGTGTGGTGCGGGAAGTCCACCCCGGCCGAGGCCGTGATGTCCTCGAACCAGGGCTCGGCCGCAGCTTTGGCCGGATGGGGATCGATAGCAGCGGCGCGATCCTCGGCGGCGCTACTGCTCGCCCCCAGGATCAAAACCGCCAAGATTCGGTACGACAAAGTCATCCGCAGCCTCCCGTTTACTGGCCAGGGGCCGACCTTCGGGCACCGCTTATCGGCGTCGTTCTGGCCATGTGACGTCACCTGGAATCTCGAGACCGTTTCGTTTGCGAGGATGGTGGTTTGGCGAGGCTCGACGGTGCCGCGGCACCCTCATCGGCCCTCGTTCCGACAGATTGTCTCAAGCCCAGGGCCGAGTCAATAGACAAGGGGACATAGAAAGGTCCCTGATAAGGACCAGAAAGGATCTAGTTCCGGGCTCCGCGATCCGTTCCGTACTACACTCACCGCCCCCACGGATGGATTTTTCGGGCTAGGAGGATTCGATGAGCGACAAGTCCACCCTGCGCTACGGCGCCGCGGCCTGCCAGGTCGACTTTCCCAACCCCGCCGAGCGTGGCGCGATCAAGCCGCACGTCGACCACATGTTGCGCATGGTCGACCAGGCGGTCGAAGGTTACTCGGCGTTCATGCCCATCCGCCTGGTGGTCTTCCCCGAGTTCGCCCACGCTGCGCCGGTGTATCCGACGGTGGCCGACCTCTACGACAAGTTGGCGATCGAGATCCCCAACGAACACACCGAGCGGTACATCGCCAAGGCGCGGGAGCACAACGTCTTCATCCAGACCGGAACCTTTTTGGAGCGCGACGACCGTTACGGCAAGGTGGTGTTCAACACCACCTGCCTGATCGGCCCGGACGGCATCCTGACCAAGTATCGCAAAGTCAACACCTGGATCCCCTGGGAGGTCCACGCCAGCCCGCACGATATCCCCGGCTACGAGGAGGAAATGTTCCCGGTGGCCAAAACCGAGATCGGCAACCTGGGGGTGGCGATCTGCTACGACTGGCTGTTCCCGGAGCCCCTGCGCCAGCTCACGGCGAACGGTGCCGAGGTGCTGATTCGGGTGTCCGCCTACATGGATCCCTGGGGTGCCACGCCGCCGATGGATTGGTGGACCCTGGTCAACCGCTGCCGGGCGATGGAGAACATCGCCTACGTCGTGGCCTCCAACCAGGCCGCCAGTCTGTCGCACTACCCGCCGTTCTCCTGGCCCGGCGGCTCGATGGTGGTCGATTACGAAGGCCGCATCCTGACCCAGGCCGATCCCGGCCCGGGGGAGAAAATCGTCGTCGCCACCATCGACGTCGACGCCCTACGCCACGAACGCTCCATCCGCCGCGGGCACCAGAACCTGGCCCACCTGCGCTCCGAGGCTTACCCGATGTACCAGAACGCCTACTACCCCGCCGCGGCGGGCGCCGAAGAGCTCTCCGTCGAGACCAACGACGAGCGGATCGCAGCGGCGAAGGCAAAGCTAGAGTACTGAGCGGCCGTGCGACGGAGTACCGTGCGAGCGGGGAACCGATGCACCACATCCTGTGGCTCAAGAAGCTGATCCTGCCGCCCTCCGGTTGCTTGCTGGTGGGCCTGGCAGGCGTCATCGTGGCGGCTGCCACACCGTGGCACCTCGGCGGCCTGGCCATCGCCACAACCGGCCTCGGCCTGCTCTACCTGCTGAGCCTTCCGGCCCTGGTCGATCGCTGGCTCCGGCGGGTCGATCGCTTCCCGCGCTGCGCCGCGAGCCGGGCCGAAACCGGCGACGAGAGGCCCCAGGCGATTGTCATCCTCGACGGCGGCCGGGCCGACGCGCCGAGTGAGCACGGCGGGCCAGCGGTCACCCCTCGCACCCTCGAGCGACTCGACGAAGGCGTCCGCCTGCACCGCGTCACCGGCCTGCCGGTCCTGGTCACCGGCTACGGTGACCTGCTCGCCGCCACCCTCGAATCGTCTTTCAGCCTGCGACCGCATTGGATCGAAAAGCGCAGCCGCAACACCCACGAGAACGCCCTCTATTCCGCCGAGCTCTTGCGCCGCGACGGCGTCGAGCGCATCTACCTGGTAACCCACTTCTGGCATCTCAGGCGCTCCCTCATGGCCTTCCGCCACGCTGGGCTCGCCCCTACCCCCGTCCCGGCCGGCCGCGCCCGCCGC
Organism: Acidobacteriota bacterium; assembly: GCA_039029035.1. Classification (GTDB taxonomy): domain Bacteria; phylum Acidobacteriota; class Thermoanaerobaculia; order Multivoradales; family J023; genus JAAELT01. Next base: position 2,434 of record JBCCGX010001140.1, read on the forward strand.
GTGCCCTCCTACCCGGGTCTGCTGAACCTCGTTCCCGACGAGCAGCGCCTGTCGACTAGCTACCTCCTGAGCCACGAGTGGATCGGCAGGCTGTGGTATCGGCTGCGCTACGGGTATGATGGTGAAGGAAGGAGCCACGTATGAACACCACTGAAGAAACCCCTCGCCCCTTCTCCAGCCAACTGGCGGCCGACCTGGAGCAAACCGTGCAAGATGCGGCGCCGGGTCTGCGAGCGCTGACCGACACCGCAGCGGGCCGTCGGCCGCAACCCGACAAGTGGTCCGCCAAGGAGATCCTCGGCCACTTGATCGACTCGGCGTGCAACAACCACCGGCGCTTCGTCCGCGCCCAGATCGAGCCCGATCTCGTCTTCTCCGGCTACGCCCAGAACGAGTGGGTCGAGAGCCAACAGTACCGAGAGGCCGATTGGGGCGAGCTGGTTCGCCTGTGGCTGGCCTACAACCTGCACTTGACGCGGATTATCGCCGTCATCTCGGAAGAGACGCTGACGCGCCAACGGCCAAAGCACAATCTGCACCAGATGGCCTGGCAGCCGGTGCCCGAAGACGAGCCAGCGACCTTGGCCTACTTCATCCGCGACTACGTCGGGCACCTACAGCATCACCTGGAACAGATCCGGAGCATGGCCCGCGAGGGTTGATCTGGGGCGACTCTACGACGCCTCTTTCTTTTCTTTCGCGTCACTCCCCTGCTTACCTGCCGGGCGCTGTCTGAAGACCCCGTCGACCATGACGATGTCAGCCGCGAAATCGTGCGTCATCGCTTCGAGCTCGTCTTTCTGCGGCTCACCGTCCTTCCCCAGCGAACGCAAAGTATAGGTCGAGCCTTTCGTATCGACTTCGAAAACGAGTGGATTTTTCCACCCGTCGGCCAGCGGCAGCTCTTTCAAATAGTCCGGCTGCAAGGCCGGCCCCAGAGCCGCGATCCCTTCGACCACCGGATAGGTCTGGT